>JBDIBE010000116.1:0-9049 GCA_039812785.1 Thermoanaerobaculia bacterium
CTTCGGCCGCCTCGTAGAGGAGGAGGTGGCGGCGCTCCTTGCGCGTCGGGAGAGGCTCGGCCGCGAGCTCGCTCTCCTCGAGCTGGTACTGGATCTGGATGGCGTTCTTGAGGGCGGCCTGCAGGGAGGCCATGACGTTCGCGGGCTTCTCGCCGGCGAACGTGACGAGGAGGCAGTTGCGCCGGTCCTCGACGTAGGGGACGACCCGCTCGCGCCGGGTGGACATCGGGTCGTCGGCGTCACTCGGGTCGACGTCGTCGTTCTTGGCCCAGTAGCCGCGCTCGACATCGAGGACGAAGCCGAGCTGGTTCGGGTCGGTCCGCCGGATCCAGCCGAGGTTGAGGCGCCAGAGGGTGGCGGCCGGGCCGTAGTCGAGCCGGACGGACTCTCCCCCGTCGACCCGCACCGAGGCGAAACGCGTGACGTGCTCGCCGTGGTCGGAGAAACGGACGGCCGTCTTGAGCTCGTAGCCGAGGCGGAGGCGCTCCTCCTCGTCGGAGTTGATCCGGTCCTTCCTTCGGGTGGAGACGTTCTGGAGGCGGAGGAGCCCCTTCAGGCCCCCGGGAAGCTCGGTGCCGCAACGGGCGCAGAGGTCGGGGCCGGCGCCGGCCGCGAGCGAGTGGAGCCAGCCGCAGTGGCGGCAGATCTTCGCCTCGCGCGTGAGGCCGGCCTCCTCGCGGACCGGGAGGATGACCTTGTTGATCACGTAGCGCGAGCCCTCGTGATAGACGACGGCCCGCGGCCCGAACTCGGAGATGGCGAGGAAGCGGGGGCGCGAGAGGAACTCGTCCTCGTCCCGCGTGCGCCGCCCGGGGATGTAGGCCGACAGCGGGAGGCGCGGGAAGTTGTAGCCCGGCAGGAAGCCTTCGCTGGCGAAGTAGCGATACGAGTAGAAGTCGGACTGGACGATCTTCTCGACGTCGACGAGGAGCTTGAGCTGCGATTCGGCCTCGGCGCGGAGACGCTCGGCCATGCGGCGGGCCTCGGGCGAGGCGGAGGCGTCCTGGATGATCCGGTTCTGGACCTTCGCCTGGCCGAGCGCGGCGCGGAAGAGGCCGCGCCAGCGGTTGCAGGCGGCGTCGAAGCGGCCGACGACCTGGTCGAGCTCGCGGTCGAGCCAGCCTTCCGTGTACCAGCCGGCGTCGTCGAGCTCGGGTCGGAGGTTCTCGAGGACGGCGCGAGCGCGCGTGCGGGCCCGGTCGAGCGCGCCGGGGTTCTCGACGTCGTTCCGGATGCCGGACTGGAGGACGAGGGCAGGGTCGTCGCCCGCGGTGTCGAGGACGTCCTTCAGCGACTTGCCGAGGGAGACGCCGGTCTCGGCGAGCCAGACGGCGTGGACGTGGGCGCGGACGAGGTCCTCGTTGGCGAGGTCGAGGCGGGGCGGCGCGACCGCTCCGGCGACCATCTGCGACGGGCGCCGGAAGAAGTACTGGTCGTGCGGGCTCCCGGCGGCGCAGTAGCTGAAGACGAGAGCCGGCTGCCCGCTTCGGCCCGCCCGGCCGCTGCGCTGCGCGTAGTTGGCCGGGGTGGGCGGGACGTTCCGCATGTTGACGACGTTCAGCTCGGAGATGTCGACACCGAGCTCCATCGTCGGGGAGCAGTAGAGGACGGGGAGCCGCCCCTCGCGGAAGAGCTTCTCGCGCTTCTCACGCTCGTCGGCGGGCACCTGGGCGGTGTGCTCGCGGGCGCGGAGGTCGTGGACGTCGAGGGCGAGGCGCCGGTAGAAGTCGATGAAGAAGCGGTTCGTCCGGCCGCCGTCCTTGGGCGGGTGGGGGACGCGGATCGGGTCGTGGGCGGAGGCGCTGCCATCGCCCGCCTGCCAGACGAGGGCGCCCGCGTTGAGCTGGTAGCCGGGGACGTCGTCCGGCCCGTCGGCCTCGACGACGCGCTCGACGATGCCCGCGACCCTGAGCGCCTCGAGGAGCGCCCGGATGAGCCCCTCGCGCCCGGCCTGGTCCAGGGCCTTCCACCGGTCGCCGAGGACGGAGGCGCGGCCGAGGAACTGCCCGAAGCCGCCGCGGGAGGAGAGGAAGACGGAGTCGCGCCGGTCGTCCTCCTGCACCGAGCGCGGGTAGAGGACGCGCGACTGCTCGAGGACGTCGCTCTCGTCGATGGCCCACGGCTCGACGAGGCGCTGGTTGCTGAGCTGGCGGAGCGAGTCCTGCCGGTGCGGCTCGAGGAAGTCCACCTTGAGCGCGAGCTCGCGGCGCATGAAGTCGAGGAGCGTGTGGAGGATCTCCTCGCGCTGGTCGGGCCGGAGGGCCGCGAGCGCCGGGTCGGCCCCCTTCCACGTCTCCTCGTCCGCGACGAGCTCGTCGAGCGAGCGGTAGCGGATCTTCAGGAGGCCGCACTGCTCGAGGTTCGGGAGGGTGATGCGCCAGCCGCGCTTGAGGTCCCGGTAGATGCGGTAGCCGAGGACGTCGCGGAAGGCCCGCTCGGTGTCGGTGCGGGCGAGGAACTTCACTTCGGGGTCGCGGGCGTAGGCCGCGAACGGCAGCCCGAGCGCCTGGAAGACCTTCTGCGTCAGGTCGTGGTGCTCGATGCCGGACGTGCCCGCGTCGAAGACGGCGCGGTAGAGGCCGGCGCGGAGGACGCCGATCTCGATGAAGTCGTTGAAGTGCCCGGCCTGGAGCGAGGCGTCCTGGCGGTTGTCGGTGAAGCTGAGGAGCTTCTGGGCCTTCTCGGGAAGCGTCTTCTGGGCGCGGATCTGCCGGATGGCCGAGAGGCTGAGGATCGTCGTCGCAGTGCTGCGTCCCTCGGAGCCGAGGGCCCCGACCTTGCCGAAGTCGGAGACCTGCCGGGAGCCATAGGCGACGCCGCAGTTCAGGCAGAAGCGGAACGGGGCGGTGACGAAGTGGCAGGGGTGGCCGTCGCCGCCGGCGGACTCGGTCCCGTCGGGGCGAACGTACACGCGGCGCGGGAGCGCCTTCTTCTTGTGCGGCTTCACGCGCCAGCCGGAGGGCCGCTCCTCGACCCAGTCTTCCGGGAGGCGGTCGAGGACGGAGGCGTCGTCGGCCGGCCAGGGGTTCTCGGAGCTGAAGAAGAGGAACCCGGCCTCGGAATGGCCGTCCTTCGCGCGATCGGAGGGCTCGCGGGGCTCGAAAGAGGCGCCGCCGTCGTCCTCGCGCCGCCTCACGCAGTAGTACTCCTGCCCGCACTCGCGGCAGAAGACGAGGGGAAGGAGGACGCGGGAGCGGTCTCCGGGGACGAAGCGCTGGCCGTGGACGGTGACGTGCCGCTCGGCCTCGGGCTCGACCGTCGCGAAGACGGTGTCGCCCCTGCTGATGAACTGGTGAATGCGGAAGGCGAAGGCCGGGTCGCCCGTCTCCGGGTGGCGGGCGAGGTAGCCGGAAAGGAGCCCCGTGCGGATCGCGTCGGCGCAGATTGCCTCGTCGCACCCCGTGAGGGCCGCGAGATCGCGCGCGGCGCCCTCGTCGCCGAGCACGCTTCGGGGTGTGCGGATCCGCACGAGCCGGCCCGAGCCCGGCTCCTCCGTCGTGCCGAAGGTCGTCTCGAGCCAGGTGGCGAGGGGGTGCGCGAGGAAGGTGGAGTAGTCCGTCGGGAGGCCGTGGCCCGGCGTCTCGACCGTCGCGCGGAGTTGTGCGAGCCAGGCCGGATCGTCGGCCGGACGCGGCTTCGTGGCGCGGCGCAGCGTCTCGCCGATGATCGAACCTGGCTTCACCGGCGTGCCGAAGAGAAGCGAGGCCACGCGGGCGACCTCGGCGCTCTGCTCCGCCCACATGCCGCCCGCGGCGAGCGTGGCGGACGTGCCGACGCACTGGAGCTGAGTGGCCGTCATCCGGTCGCGGACGCGCCGGACGAGGAGGGCGACGTCGGCTCCCTGCCGCCCGCGGTAGGTGTGGAGCTCGTCGAGGACGAGGAAACGGAGCCCCTGCGAGGCGTCGATGAGCTTCCGCTCGAACGGCCGCGTGAGAAGCAGCTCGAGCATGACGAAGTTCGTCAGGAGAATGTCGGGCGGGTTGTCGAGGATCTTCTGTCGTTCCTCGTCTGACTCCTGTCCCGTGTAGCGCGCGAAGGTCACCGGCCCGACGCCATTCGGGAAGCCCTCGCAGACGAACTTCCGAAGCTCGCCGGCCTGGCTGTTCGCCAGCGCGTTCATCGGGTAGACGACGATCGCCTGGATGCCCTTGCCGCTCCCGCGCCGCAGGACGTGGTCGACGATGGGGACGATGTACGCGAGGCTCTTGCCCGAGCCCGTCCCCGTCGTCAGGACGTAGCTCTCGCCCTTGCGGGCCGTGAGGATGGCCTCTTCCTGGTGCCGGTGGAGGCGAAGGCGGCGTCCCTCGCCCTTCACCTCCTCGCGGTCCTTGTCGCGGCGGAAGACCTTTGCGGCGAGGGAATGGAGAACGCCGTCGGCCACGAGGTCGTCGACCCACCGCCCGGGCTCGAAAGAGGGGTTGAGCTGGATGAGAGGCTGGGGCCAGAGGAGGCCCTCTTCCAGTAGCCGGTCGACGTGCCCGCGGATCCGCGCGTCCCGGATCTCGATGAAGCTCCGGACGTACGCGGCGTAGTCGGCGATCAGCTCGTCCCGGTACTCGAAGACTCTCATCGTTCCTCCGGGAGCTGGACGGGGCTATGGGCCGAAGAGATGAAAACCGCCCGGTCCCACGGCGTATTCCCCCTGAGTACGGCGGGAGATTCGGGCATCGAGAGGAATCCGCTGCCGGCCCGATGATGCTGCCATTGGCTCGCTTTGAAAATGGTGAGAACGGCTCAAAGGTTCCTCGGAATATAGGACCAAGGTCCTAGCCCGTTCGGGGGATGCGCGGGATGAGGCTGTCGTGTCGAGTTCGCGTTGCGAGAACAGGTGGTCGCGGCTCGTCATTCGCTCCTCGCCTCTGCACGGCAAACCCAGAAAGCGTCGTGCCCTCGCACCGACAGATGGAGTCCGACCCTTGCCGGGAAGAAAGATCCACGATCCGGCGCCCGAAACCGCTAGATTCGACCGGATGAGCGCTCTTTTCCGTCCGGCGCGGCGGGCCGCGGGGCTCGCGGCTCTCGTCGCGGCCCTCTTCGTCTCTTCCGTCGCCGCCTGCCGGTTTCGTCCCGGTCGAGAGCCCTTCGAAGCCCGGGTCGTCGGCGTGGCCGATGGCGACACGATCACGGTCCTGCATCGGGGCGCTCAGGTCCGCGTCCGCCTGAGCGGCATCGATTGCCCGGAGAGGGGGCAGCCGTTTTCGGCAAGAGCGAAGCAATTCACGTCGGAAATGGTGTTCGGAAAGACCGTGACGGTGAGGCCGTTTGGCACGGATCGGTACCGGCGCGCCGTCGCCGACGTCGTCCTCCCCGACGGCCGCGTCCTGAACCGCGAGCTCGTGGCGGCCGGCCTCGCGTGGCACTACACGAGGTATTCGAAGGACGAGGTGCTGGCCCGTCTCGAGAAGGAGGCACGGGGGTCGCGGCTCGGGCTCTGGTCGGAGGAGAGAGTCGTGGCCCCGTGGGATTTCCGGAGATGAGGCTCGGCCCGGACGGCGACGAGCCCTCCCCCACCCGCCGTTCCCGCCACGCTGGCTGCGGCGGCTCTCAGCGTTTCAGGGATCCGGCGGCCTTGTAGGTCGTGAAGAGGATGCCGGTCGGGAACGCCTGCGTCGTGACGAGCTCGAACGCGCGCGGCGGGGCGCCCTCGGCGAAGACGCGCTTGCCCGTGCCGAGCAGGACCGGGTAGACGGCGAGCAGCACTTCGTCCGCAAGGCCGTGCTCGAGCAGCGTCGAGGTGAGCGTGGAGCTGCCCGAGAGGACGAGGTCCGGCCCGTCCTGCGCCTTGACGCGGCGCACGCCCTCGACGACGTCCGGCCCGAGGCCCTCGCACGGGCCCCATTCGAGGCTCTCCGGGCGGTGCGTCGCGACGTACTTCGTCGCCGCGTTGAGGGCGTCCGCCATCGGGCTGCCCGGCGCCTTCGGCCAGAAGCCCGACCAGATGTCGTAGGTGCGGCGGCCGAGCAGCAGGTCGAAGCTTCCGCCGTACGCCGCGAGCATCGCGTCCCGGCCCGCGGGGCTCCTGTAGGGCGCGGTCCAGTCGCTCCAGGGAAAACCGTCGCCGTCGTCGGAATGCTGGATCACGCCGTCCAGCGAGATGTGCTCGATGATCCTGAGCCTTCTCATTCGAGTCTCCTTTCCCGCCTCCCCCGTCATTCCGCCGCGCCCGGCCCCGGGGCCGGCTTCACGCGCCGGGCGAGGCGGAGGCCGAGGTCGACGACGCACCACGCGATCGTGACGACGAGGGCGAGCTTGAAAGCGCGGTCGGCGGCCGCCGCACGGAACGCCGGCCCGTCGAGGACGGTCCAGGCCATCACGGCGACGAGCGCGAGAGTCAGGGCCGTCTCCAGGGCACGGAGGCGCGGCGACCAGCGGCCGCTCGCGATGACGGGCAGGAGGAGCACGGCGTGCAGCAGCAGGCCGGCGAAGAGCCACGGCGCCTGCCGGCCGCGGAAGGCCTCGGTGTAGGCGAGGGCGGCGTAGGCCTCCGGGCTGGCCTTCCCGCCGAAGAGGACGTCGAGGAGGAGGCTCGGCTCGGCGAGGACGACGACGCCGACGACGATGCCGGCCACGGCCAGGACGAGCGCGTTGCGGTTCGCGGCGCCGAGCTCGGCGTCGCGCGGCTTCCACTCGGCCGTCTGCGGCCAGCGCCGTCGGACCCAGGCCGCGGCCGCGTAGCCCGCCACGAGGACGCCCGGCCACCAGAACGACGGCAGCACGGTGCCGCCCCACCATCGGCCCAGCACCGTCAGGAGGTCGCCCGGCCCCTGGACCGGCGCGCGCAGCTGCAGGAGCAGGCCCGCGACCCAGATCACGGCGAGCCCGACGAGCGCGGCGCGCGCGACGGCGCGGCCGTCGGCGGCGTCGATCACCGTCAGCGTGGGCCGGTAGCGGGCGGCGACCTCCGCCGGCCGCCCGAAGGCTCGCAGCAGCGCCAGCGCCGTCTCCGCGTCCGCCGGACGGCCGCCGTCCGCGGCGCGCGCGCCCAGCTCCTCCGTCAGGAGGGCCCGCAGCTCGAAGGCGACGTCGTTCCGCTGGCGGCGCGGCAGCTGCGCGGCGACGTCCGCGACGTAGGCCTCGATCAGCTGCTCGGCGTTCACGCGTCGTCCTCCTCGAGCAGGCGCGTCATCGCGTCGCTCATGGCGCGCCACGTCGCCGTGAGCTTCGCGAGGAGCGCGCGCCCCTCGGCGTTCAGGGCGTAGTAGCGCCGGGGCGAGCCGGAATCGGTCCGCCATTCGCTCGTCAGCACGCCCTGCGACTCCAGACGCCGCAGCAGAGGGTAGAGCGTCCCCTCCTCGATCGGCATGCCGCGCTCGGCGAGCGCCTGCCGCAGCTCGTAGCCGTAGCGCGGCGCGCGCAGCTGCGACAGCGTGGCGAGGACGACGACGCCCCGGCGCAGCTCCGGCTCGAGCCTGCTGAAGGTGTCCGCCTCGCCCATTGCACGCACGTTACCCCGTCCGCCGGCGCCCGTCAGCCGACCCGTGCGAGCCGGCGGATCGCGAGGCCGCCGCAGGCCAGGGTGACGGCGAGCAGCACGGCGAAGGCGAAGGACGGCGGCACGAAGCGGAACTGGCTCACGCCGGCCAGCCCGAGCGCGAGCTGGTTCAGGTGGAAGGCCGGCCAGATCACCACCCAGGGCTCGAGCGCCTTCGGCAGCGGGATGAAGAGGCCGGAGAGCCCCATCATCGGCAGGAAGACGAGGTTCCCCCAGGCCGGAGCGGCCGCGCCCGAGGAGTACGCCCCGATCAGGAGGCCGATCGCCGAGAACGGGATCGTGCCGGCGATCAGCACCGCCCAAACGATGGCGACCTGGGAGGGAGAGATCGTGAGCCTCCCGGCGGCGAGCGCGGCCGCGACGACGAGCGTGACCGCGAGCGCGGCGATGGCGAGCGCCATCACGACCTTGGCGGCGACGACCGCGCCCGGCGGCAGCGGCATCGCCCGCCTGAGGTCGAGGAGCCTCCCGTCGCGCTCCTGCGCGAGGAGGATGCCGCTGAAGAGGCCCGGCATCATCGCCGCCATCGACGCGAAGCCCGAGAAGAGGTAGTTCGCGATTCCGGCGCCGAACGGGCTGTGTTGCGCCGCGTTGCCGCTGATGACGATGCCGAAGAGGACGTAGATGGCGACGGGCACGAGGACGAACGGCGGCGCGAAGCCCGCGTTCCGGAGGGCCGACACGGTCTCGTACCGGGCGTTCTCGAGGTAGGCGCGCACGACGCGGCCCATCGGAAGCGAGGGCGCCGGGGCTTCGTTCACGCGGCCTCCCGCGTCAGCTCGGAGAGGGCTTCGGCCAGGCTCGCCCGCTCCACCTCCAGCTCGCTCAGCCCCGGGTCGGCGTCGAGCAGGCGGCGCACGACCTCCTCCGCCGACGAGGCGGTGAGCCGGAGGTGGCCGTGCTCGCGCACCGCGTCGACGACGCCGGGCCAGCGGCGCACCTGCTCGAGCTGCAGGCCGCTCGCGCAGCGGATGCGCCGGCGCGCGACCACCGCCCGCATCTCGGCCACCGTCCCTTCGGCGACGAGCCGTCCCCCGGCGAGCACGGCGACGCGGTCGGCGAGCGCCTCGGCCTCCTCGAGATGGTGCGTCGTCAGCACGACCGCGCAGCCTCCCGCGACGAGCGTCCGCACCGTGCGCCAGAGCCTCTCGCGCGCCGGGCCGTCGAGGCCGACGGTCGGCTCGTCGAGGAAGAGGAGCCGCGGACGGCCGCAGATCGCCACCGCGAACTGCACCTGGCGCTTCTGCCCGCCGGAGAGCCTCCCGTAGCGCCGGTCGGCGAACGGGGCGAGGCCCGCGCCCGCGATGACCTCGTCGACCGTCGCGGGATCGGCGTAGCCGCTCGACGCGAGCGCGACATGCTCCCGCGCCGTCAGAGTCGGAGTGAGAGCCACGTCCTGGAGCATCACGCCGACGCCGAGCCGCCGCCCGGCGTCGTTCGGCGATCCGCCCAGGAGACGCACCTCTCCTTCGTCCGCGGAGAGGAGGCCGAGCCAGATGCCGACGGCCGTGCTCTTCCCCGCTCCGTTCGGACCGAGCAGCGCGACGACCTCGCCCG
>JBDIBE010000117.1:0-8975 GCA_039812785.1 Thermoanaerobaculia bacterium
GGTGTAGGCCCCGTCGACGAGGGCCACGAGAAGGAGCGAGCGGACGAGGAGCTCCCTCTCCCTCTCGCCCGGGAGGAGGGCCGCGACCTCGGCCGGGGCGGGGTCGGGGAGGGCGGCGTCGACGGGGGCGAGCTCCGCGATGAGGGCCACCTCGCGCGGGTCCGCCGCGCCGTCGGCCCGCGCCACCGCGAGCATCGCCCGTCCCATCGCCGCCGCCTGGGCGGCGTCCAGTTCCACGTCGCTGAAAACGTCCATCGGGCTCACTCCCGTCGTGTCGGATTCGGTGCGCAGACGCGCGGTGATGATAGCCCCCCGCGCCGCCGCCGGAGGACCGGCCGTCAGTCGACGAGCTCGGAGACGCGGACGCGGAGGACCTTCCTCCTGCCGAGCTCGGGGAAGCGCGCGGCGAGGAAGTCGAGCGTGTCGGCGTGAGGGTGCCCGATGACGACGGCGTGGCCGCGCGAGGCGGCGACGCCGAGGGCCCGCGCCCAGGCCGAGGCGAGGGCCTCGGGGGCCCCGCCCTCGGCAGCCGCCTCCGCGCGCGTGTCGTCGAGGAAGACGTCGCGCGGGATCGTCGCGAGGCCGAGGCGGCGCGCCTCCTCGGCGGCGACGGAGGAGGCGGAGGTGCGCGAGTCGAGGAAGAAGAGGCCGCGGTCGCGGACGACGGCGAGGACGGCCCGGACGACGCGGCGGTCGGCCGTCGCGAGAGACCCCTGGTGGTTGTTCAGCCCCGTCGCCCCGGGAACGGCCGAGATCGCCTCGGCCACACGCCGGGCGATCGTGGCGTCGTCGTCCCCGGAGGAGATCGTCCCGGGCTCGTACGGGCCGCGCACCCCCGCCATCGGGAGGTGGACGAGGAGGTCCCATCCCTTCCGCTTCGCGAGCGCCGCCGCCTCCCGCGCCCGCGGCGAGCCGGGGAGGACGGCGATCGCGAGGGGGCCCGAGAGCCGCTCGAGCCGCTCGAGGGAGCCATCGACGTTCCCGACGTCGTCGATGACGACGGCGAGCGCGCCTCCTCCCTCGCCCCCCGCGGCCTCGAAGTCGTCCGGGACCGAGGTGGGCCGCGGCGCCGGCGTCGGCGCGACGGGCGCGACGGGGGAAGGGGTCGGGGCGACGGACGCGACGGACGGGGCCTCGGGCGCCTTCGGCGCTCGGCCACGGTTCCACCGGAGGAGGGCCGCGGCGAGCGCGAAGAGGGCGAGGAGCCCGAGGAAGAGCCCGAGCGACCGGCCGCAGCCGCCCCCCCGGCGCGCCGCCGTCACGAGGCGCGGGCGGGGGCGGCGGGGAGCTCGGCGGCGACCTTCAGCGCGCGCTCGAGGAACGGGTCGGGGAGCTTCTCCGTCTCGCCCTCCTCCGGGAGCAGGTGATAGACGCGGTCGTCGGGATCGAGGCCGCGCGGCGAGAGCGAGCGACCCGCCGCGGTGCGGACCTTGCCGACCGTGATCCGGAGGGCGCCGCCGCTCGCGAGGCGGATGACCTCCTGGCTCAGCCCCATCCCGAACGTCGGCTCACCGACGACGCGCACGCGGAGCTTCGCCTTGTCGAGCGCCGGGCCGGCCGGCGTCTCGTCGTCGAGGCCCCCGGCGGCGCGGCGCTCCTCGCGCCTCACCGCCGCGGCGACGTCGAACCCGACCTCCTTCGCCGCCGCCTCGCGGAGCGAGGCCGCGAAGAGCTCGGCCGGTCCGCCCGTGCCGCTGTCGACGAGGAGGACGAGCCCCCCCGTGTGGACCCGCTGGCCCGCCTCGGCCTTCCAGACCGTCGGGGCGATCTTCCGCCCCTTCAGCTCGCCGATCGGGCCGGCCGGCCCGAGCAGCGCCGCCGACTTCGCCGCCTCGTCCCACGAGCCGAACGCGTTGCCGCGCAGGTCGAGGACGAGCGACTTCGTCCGGTCGAGCGGCTGGAGGATCTTCGAGAGGGCGTCCGCCGTCCCCGGCCCGAAGGCGGGGACCTTCACGACGAGCTCGCCCGAGACGCGCTCGGCGGCCGGAAGCGCGGGCGTCCAGGACGTGCGGACGAGCTCGAGCGTCTGGCGACGGGGCTTCGCGTCGCGGACGACGAGGACGCTCGACTTGCCCCCCGCCTTTCCGCCGAGGGCCGCCTCGACCTCCCAGAGGGAGAGGCTCCGGGCGGAGACGCCCCCTACCTTCTCGAGGACGTCGTCGGTCTTCACGCCGGCGACGGCCGCGGGGCTCCCGGGGACCGCCGTGATGACGACCGGGTAGCCGGCCCGCCGGGCGAGGACGAGGCCCGAGTCGACCCAGTCCCCCTTCTCCTTCGCCGCGCGGGCCGCCTCGAAGGCGGCCATCTTCTGCGGCGGGACGTACTCCGAGAACGGGTCCATCGCCTCGGTCATGCCGGCGAAGGCGCCCGCCATCAGGCTCTTCGTCTCGACCTTCTCGACGTAGTTCCCCTTCACGAGGGTGAGGACCTCCGTGAAGAGGCCGAGGGGCCTGTAGAGGCCGTCCTTCCCCTTCGGCTCCTTCTTCTCGTCGGCCCCGAGCCCGGGGAGGACGACGAACAGCGTTCCGAGGAGGGCGAGGGAGCCGAGGAACGAGGCGATCCGGGACTTCGTCACGTCTCGATGATACGGGATCGCGACGGGGCGGTTTCCCAGGCCGGGAGAACGGCTACCTGAGCCAGTCGCGGGGGTCGACGGAGGTCCGGCTCTCCCGGATCTCGAAGTAGACGCCGGGGACCTCCTCCTCGAGCGGCTCGGCGACCCGCCCGACGACCTCGCCCAGGGCGACCCGCGTCCCCCGCGGGACGGTCCCGGGCGTCAGGTGACCGTAGAGGGTGAAGACGCCGTCGCCGTGGTCGAGGACGACGAGGTTCCCGTACCCCTTCAGCCACTGGGCGTAGACGACGTCGCCCGCGAAGACGGCCCTCACGATCGCCCCGGGCTCGGCGTCGATCGTCCAGCCGCTCGAGCGGAGGAACGTCTTCGGGAAGCGCGGGTTGGCGATCCGGCCGAAGGGGACGACGACCTTCCCGCGGGCGGGCCAGTCGATCGCCCCCTTGTACCTCCGGATCGAGGCCGCGCCCGCGGGGAGCGCCCGGCCGCGGGTCTCGAGGAGCTCGAGGAGCGCCTCGAGGCGGGAGGTCTTGTCCTCGAGGGCCGCCACGCTCGAGCGCTGCGACTCGGCCGCGCGCTCGAGCCTCTCGAGGAGCGCCGCCTTCTCGGCCCGCGCCCGGGCGAGCTCCCGCTCCGCTTCCCGCGTCTCGGCCGAGAGCGTGGCGAGCACCGTCCGGAGAGCGGCGAGCTCCTTCTCGCGGGCGGCGAGCGTCGCGAGCGAGCCCTCGTAGGAGCGCAGGAGCCGCGCGTCGCGCGAGGCGAGGAACGAGAGGAGCTGGAGGCCCCGGAGGAACGCCTCCCCCGAGTCCGCCGCGGCGACGGTCCGCAGGTAGCCGAGGCGCCCCATCCTGTAGAGGGCCGAGAGGCGGCGGGCGAGGTCGTCGCGAAGCGCGGCGCTCTGGCGGACCGCCTCGTCCCGCGCGGCCTGCGCCCGGGCCGCGTCGCGCTCGGCCTCGGCCGCGCGGATCTCGAGGACGCGCCGTTCGGTCGTCCGGAGCTCGAGGTTCGCCTCGGCCGCGTCGAGCTGCTCGCGCGTGTCGACGGCCTTCTTCCGGGTCGACTCGTAGCGCTCCTTCAGCCCGGCGAGGCGCCTGCGGAGGGCCGCGAGCTCCCGCCGCCGGTCGACGTCGGCCATCTCGCGCGCCGCGGGCGGAGCCGCTCCCTCCTGGGCCCCGGCGGGCGGAGCCGCGAGGAACGCGAGGAGGAGGGCGGCGCGGGGCTTCAGAAGAGGGGCTCTCCGTCGAGCTTCTCGGGGGGCGCGAGGCCGAGGACCTTGTAGACCGTGGCCGGGACGTCGGCCATGCTCGGGCGAGGGTCCGTCCGGAGCGGCCGGCTCGAGAAGAGGATGCCGGGGACGACGTCCGGGTCGACGGAGCAGTGGTCGCCCGACCAGACCTGCCGGTTCTCCTCGAAGAGGTCGGGCGTGACGACGCCGAGGCTCGCCTGCCACGAGACGCGGTACCCCTCGCTGTTCGTCACGAAGATGTCCGGGATGACGTTCGGGTCGAAGGAGCCGTAGGCCTCCTCGCGCGTGTAGACGTTCTCGACCGGCTTCCGGCCCGTCGCCTCGTCGACGAGCTCGAGGAGGCCCGACCTGATCTCCGCGCGGAGGGCGTCGTATTCGGCCCCCGGCTCGACGATCCCCTGCGCCTCGCGGCCCCGGAGGTTCACGTAGATCTCGCCGAGGCCCATCGAGTAGGCCTTCGTGCGCGACCAGTCGACGTTCGGCCAGAACTCGCCCTGGCCGAAGAGCTGCTCGAGGTCGGCCTGCTTCTCGTCGCCCCCCTTCAGGGCGAGGTAGCCCTTCCGCACGAGCCAGGTGTTGTAGTTGACCGACCTGCGCCAGGTGGAGAACCCGTGGTCGGAGCAGACGAGGAGCGTGTCGGCGGGCCCGAGCTGCTTCATGACGTCGCCGACGATCCCGTCCATCAGGACGTAGTTCGCCTCGACGGACGGGGCGAACCTCGCCGCCTTCTCCGCGTCGTACGCCGGGTGCTGCGGGTCGAGGAAACGCCACATGACGTGGCCCACCCGGTCCGTGAACTCGTAGACCTGGACGTAGAGCTTCACGTCCTTCTCGGCGAGGAGCCCGTCCATCATCTTCCGGTACTGCGCGGCGGTGAAGTTGACGTCCTCGAGGAACGTCGGCTCGTCGATCGTCTCCTCGCTCATCGACCAGGTGTCGATCGACCAGCCCGCCGTCTTGAAGAGGCCGAACCGCTTCGCGAGGCCCTTCGCGAGGTCCGCGGGGGCCGTGATCTTCACGCCGGGCGGGAGCTTCGCCGGGTTGAAGTGGATCGGCGAGAGGTAGAGCTGGATCTCGGGGGAGATCGAGGCGAGGTGGAACCGGCCGATCCCCGAGAGCTTCACGACGGGGTTGAACGCGAACGTGAAGGTGACCCACGGCGACCACTCGCCCGGCTTCAGGACGACCGGCTCGCTCCCCTCGGGCGCGATCCGCAGGCTCCCGCCGTCGGGCGCGACGGTGAGCGTCATCGGGGTCCGGATGACCGGCGGCTCGCCGAAGAGCTTGTTGTACGGGCCGAAGACCTCCGTCCGGATCGTCCCGACGTTCGACTCGAGCCGCACGAGCTCGACCGAGAACTCGTTCTTGTTCTTCGGGGCGAAGAAGGGGTCGGAGGTGTAGTAGCTCGGGGTGCCGATCCTCCCCCGGACGTCGGGGACGCCGAGGCCGGAGACGAGCCGCCCGTCCGGGAAGTCCACCGCCGGGAAGGTGACCGGCACGTGGAGGACGACGGAGCGGACCCCCGCCTTCCCGGCGACCTCCCAGAACGGCGTCCCCTGCCGGTTGTTGTGGACCGTCGGGAGCGACTCCGGCAGGAAGGCGCCGAATCGCCACGAGAAGAGGCCGGCCGGAACGGAGAGGAGGAGAGCCACCGCGAGCGAAGGACGCGTCCTCCCCGTCGACAGGCGGCCGACGGCGAAGACGAGGAGGAAGGCGAGGAGGGCCCCGAGCCCCGCGGTCGCCGCGCGGTTGCCGCCGCCCAGCAGGAACGGCCTCTTCCCCTCGGTCGCGACGGCGAACTCGGGCCGGTACGTCCGGGGGTCGCGCTTGAGGAAGTCGAAGATCTGCGTCCGGCCCGGGGAGAGGCCGGTCGAGAAGGTCGACCAGGAGACGGGCGTCTGGGCGGGGATCGTCGGCCGGAGCGGCGAGAAGGAGCCCTGGGCCGCGAGCCGGCCCAGATTCGGGAGCTTCCCCTCCTCGAGGAACCGGGCGACGAGACGGTAGTCGGCGCCGTCGAAGCCGAGGACGACGACCCGCCCCTTCGCGGGCTCTTCCGGGGCGGCCGGGGCCACGGAGGGAAGGAGGGCCGCGAAGACGGCCGAGGCGAGACGGAGGGCGGTGACGCGCGAGCGAGGCACGGGGCATTCTAGCGACCGCCCGCGGACGTCCTCGTTCCTGCCGGGCTCGCCCGGAGGTAAGATCCGCCTCCGCATCGCTGCCTTCGCGCGGAGGAGGCCCCTTGACCGGAACGCTCGTCGCTGTCGCCGTCGCGGCCCTCGCCGCCGTCGCCGCCGTCCTCCTCTTCCGCTCGCTCTCCGCCCTGAAGGCCTCCTCGGCCGAGGAGATCGCGGGGCTGAAGGAGGAGACGGCCCGCCTGGAGCAGGAGCGCGGCCGCCTCCAGCGCGACCTCGAGGACGCGACGAAGGCCCGCGCGGCCCTCAAGGAGATCGTCGCCGAGCTGGAGGAGAAGCTCGCCGGGGCCGAGGAGCAGCTCCGGGCGGCGACCTCCGAGCGGGACGCCCTCGCGGACAAGGCGAAGCGCGAGCAGACGACCCAGCGCTTCTTCTTCGCCCGGAAGGCCCGCGAGGCGTTCGAGGCCCTCAAGCAGCGCCTCGCCGCCGACGGCTTCCCCGAGCGGCTCGAGGAGCTCGCCGGGGACCACCCGAAGACCCTCACGGAGGAGGCGCGGAAGGTCCTCAAGGACGTCGAGTCGTGGGCCGAGCAGGGAGGCGTCGAGGACGCCCCGCTCCTCCACACGCTCGCCCTCGTCGACTACTCCCGCGGCGACGCCGAGCGGGCCAAGCAGCGGCTGCGGAAGGCGGCGCGGACCTCGACCGAGCCTCTCCTCTTCGAGAACCTCGGCGACCTCTACCGGATCTCGGGGAAGCTGAAGACGGCCCTGGAGAACTACAAGATCTCCGCCAAGACGGCGCCCGAGGCCTCGCCCGTCCACCGGAAGCTCGGCCTCGCGCTCTACGACGCGAAGGACTTCGGCGCCGCCGTCAGGCCGCTGAAGGTCGCCCTCGAGCAGAGCAGGGACGACGGGGCCCTCCACCTCAAGACGGCCCGGGCCCTCCTCGAGTCGGGCGACTTCCAGGGCGCCGTCGAGACCGTCCAGGCCGCCTCCCGCAAGTTCCCGAAGGACCCGCTCCTGCCCGCCTGCGCGATCGTCGCCTTCGCGAGGATGAAGAAGTTCCGCGACGCGCAGAAGACGTTCGAGAAGGCGGTCGAGATCGACGAGAGGAGCGCCGACGTCCACGTCGCCCACGGCCTCGCGCTCCTCGAGGAAGGGAAGACCCAGGAGGCCGCGGAGTCGTTCCGGAAGGCCGTCGCGTGCGACGCGGCCCGCCCCGAGGCGTACTGCGGCCTCGGCCTCGCGGCGAACCGCGACCTCGCCTTCGACGAGGCTCTCCGGCAGCTGAAGAAGGCCGTCGAGCTGAAGCCCGACTACGCCGAGGCCTGGTACGCGATGAAGACGACGTACGAGGGGCTGAAGAAGTTCGAGTCGGCGGTCGAGGCGCTCAACAAGGCGATCGCCCTCAACCCGCGCCTCTCGGCGTAGAGCGGATCGGGGCGCCGCTCAGGCCCGCGCCGGGTCCGACTCTCCGGCCGGCGTCGAGACGTCGCCCCCGAGGTGGGAGACGTCGTCGAGCAGGACGGGCGTCGCCGGCCCGTCGCCGTCCCAGTCGAAGACGGAGATCGAGCCGTTCCTCTGCCGCACCTCGTCCATCCGAGCGAGGTCGCGCCCGAGGAGCGTCGCCATCAGGATCCGGTTGAACCGCCCGTGCGCCACGACGAGCGGCGCCTTCGGCCCGGCCTCCCGGAGGCGCGCGAGGACGCGGGCGGCGCGCGCACCGGCCAGGAGCGGGCTCTCGCCCCGCGGCGGGGCGGCGTCGACGTCTCCCGAGCGCCACTTCGCGCGGAGCTCGGCGACGCTCCGGTCCATCTCGTCGTCGAGCGGAAGGCCGGTCCAGACGCCCCAGTCGAACTCGACGAGCTCGAGGTCGAGGCGGACGGCGAGGCCGTGGGGCGCGGCGCAGATCTCGGCCGTCTCGCGGGCGCGCGCCATCGGGCTCGCGACGACGTCGTCCATCTCGGCCTCGGCGAGGCGGACGGCGATCGCCTCGGCCTGGCGGCGCCCGCGCCGGGTGAGCGCCGTGTCGAGGCGGCATCCCTGGAGAGTCCCGCCGAGGTTCCCTTCGCTCTCGCCG
This sequence comes from Thermoanaerobaculia bacterium, assembly GCA_039812785.1. GTDB lineage: Bacteria > Acidobacteriota > Thermoanaerobaculia > UBA5066 > UBA5066 > UBA5066. Next base: position 8,030 of record JBDIBE010000117.1, read on the forward strand.
TGACGGACGAGGAAGATCTTCATCTTCGCGATTCTACGAATCCGTATCATCGGCCCCTATGCCGAGGACGCCCGAGGCGGACTTCCCCGCCCTCTCCGCGCGCATCCCGGACGCCGAGGTCCGCGCGCTGTTCACCTTCCCGTTCCTCCGCGTAAGCGAGGTCTTCGACGAGCTCGTCGACGCGGCCTCCGCGGAGATCCTCCGGCGGGCCGGCGCCTGGCCCGTCGCCCCGGGGACCGACCCGGCTTCCCTCGTCTCCTCCCGCGGCTGGGCGGCGCGCAGCCTTCCGCTCCTCGCCTTCGTCCACCGGAAGCTCGCGGCCGCGGGCCACCTCGAGCGCCGCGGCGGCCTCTATTTCGCGGGCGGAACGGAGCCGGGCGACCTCGCCGCCCTCGAGGCCGAGCTCGCCGCGGCGGAGCCCGACGCGGCCGTCGCGGGCGAGGCGGTCCGGATCCTCGTCGAGGAGGCGGGGCTCTTCCTCTCGGGCGAGAGGACGGGCGAGGAGATCCTCTTCCGCCCCGACCGCCTGCCGCTCTGGTTCCGCTACTTCTCGAACCGCAACCTCCTCTACGCGATCAACAACGTCCTCGGCGCCCTCGCCCTCTCGCGCGTCCTGCCGGAGGCCGGCGGACGCGTCCTCGAGATCGGGGGCGGCGCCGGGAGCGCCGCCGAAGCCGCCCTCGCGAGGCTCGGGCCGCGGGTCGCGCGCTACCTCTTCACCGAGGTCGTGCCGACGTTCTTCCGCCGCGGCGAGCGGGCCGCGCGCGCCGCCGCCGCGCCGGGAGTCACCGTCGACGCCGTGAAGCTCGACATGACGAGGCCGTGGGCCGCGCAGGGGGCCGAGCCGGGCGCCTTCGACGCGGTCTACTCGGTCAACTGCCTCCACGTCGCGCCGGTCGGAGCTCCACCGACTCCAGCTCTTGCTCGGGGCTCCGGCGAGCTCCAA
>JBDIBE010000118.1:0-8956 GCA_039812785.1 Thermoanaerobaculia bacterium
CGACGGCGAAGGGACGGAAGGCCTGGCTCGCCGCCTCGCTCGGAATGAACCTCGGCCTCCTCGCGTGGTTCAAGTACTCGGGCTTCCTCGTCTCGAACGTGAACGCCCTCCTCGGCGCGCTCGGGCTCGGCCCGCTTCCCTGGGCCGAGGTCATCCTCCCGCTCGGGATCTCCTTCTACACGTTCGAGACGGTGACGTACGTCGTCGACGTCTACCGCGGCGTCCACGCGCCGCTCTCGCGCTTCACCGACTACCAGCTCTACATCCTCCTCTTCCCGAAGCTCCTCGCGGGCCCGATCGTGAGGTTCCACGAGATCGCCGACCAGGTCGCGGACCGCAGCGCGAACGAGACGGCGCCGCGGCTCCTCGGGGGCTTCGTCCGCTTCGTCGTCGGCCTCGGGAAGAAGGTCCTCCTCGCCGACGTCCTCGGGGTCACGGTGCGGAAGGGCTTCGCGCTCGACCCCGCCGCGCTCGACGCCGCGACCGCGTGGCCGCTCCTCGCGGCGTTCCTCCTCCAGATCTACTTCGACTTCTCGGGCTACAGCGACATGGCGCTCGGGCTCGCCGCGATGTTCGGGTTCCGCCTCCCGGAGAACTTCCGCGACCCGTTCGTCTCGACGAGCGTCACGGAGTTCTGGACGCGCTGGCACGTGACGCTGACGACCTGGATGCGGAGCTACCTCTACGTGCCGCTCGGAGGGAACCGTCTCGGGCCGCGGCGCACGCTCGCGAACCTCTGGGTCGTCTTCCTCGTCTCCGGGCTCTGGCACGGCGCCGCGTGGAACTACGTCCTCTGGGGGGCGTGGCACGGCGCCTTCCTCGTCGCCGAGAGGACGGCGTTCGGGAGGCTCCTCGCCCGGGCGCCCGCTTTCGCGGGGCGCGCCTTCACCTTCGCGGTCTTCACCCTCTCGATGGCCCTCTTCCGGCCCGGCACGCGGCTCGCCGACGACGTCCGGACGCTCGGCGCGCTCTTCGGCGCGGGCTCGGGGACGGCCGGCCTCGCGTTCGGGCGGGAGTTCGCCGTCACGCTCGGCGCCGCGCTCTTCTTCGCCTTCTTCGCCGCGCTCCCGGGGGCTGCCGCCGTGCAGCGCGTCGTCTTCGACCCCGAGCCCTCGCTGCCCCGGCAGCTCGCCCTCGTCCCCGCCGCGCTCGCCCTCCTCCTCCTCTGCCTCTCCGCGGCCGCCTGGTCGCCCTTCAGCCCCTTCGTCTACTTCCGGTTCTGACGATGGAGCGCGCGATCTCCCGGTCCCTCGCCGTCCTCGTCGTCGTCCTGCTGGGCGCCCCGGCCGCGCTCCGCTTCGTGCCCCGTCTCCCCGAGCGCCCTCTCGTCGGCCGCTCCGCGGAGGAGTTCGTGCCCCCCCCGTTCACGCTCGCGGGGTGGTTCTCGGGGACGTTCCAGCGCGGCGCCGACATCCGCGCGACGCAGGCGTTCGCCTTCCGGACCTGGCTCGTGAGGCTCAACAACCAGCTCGCCTTCAGCCTCTGGGGACGGGCGAAGGCGAACGGCGTCCTCGTCGGTCCCGGCCTCTGGCTGAACGACCGCCTCCACGTCGAGGCGTGGAACGGCGCCGACTTCGCCGGGGAGGAGGCGATCCGCGCCCGGCTCGCCGCCCTCGCCCGGGTCGACGCCGCGCTGCGGGCGCGCGGCGGCGCGGCGCTCCTCGTCGTCCTCCCCTCGAAGGCGACCGCGCGCCCCGAGCTCGTGCCGATGGGGACGCCCCGCCCCTGCGGACCGCGCAACCGGGACACGTACGTCCGCCTCGCGCCGGAGGCGGGCGCCCCTGTCCTCGACCTGACGCCCGCGCTCCTCGGCTTCCAGAGGCGCACCGGGCACCTCGTCTTCTCGCCCTACGGCATCCACTGGACAGCGCTCGGCGCCGTCCTCGGGATGCGCGAGACGCTGGACCGGCTCGCGGCGGAGACGGGCCGCCGGCTCCCGCGGATCGACCTCGTCGGCGTCGAGCCGGACGCCCCGCCCCTGCCCGTCGACCGCGACGTCGCCGACGGCATGAACCTCCTCTTCGACCTGCCGCCGATCCGCGTCGCCGCGCCGCGCGTCCGCGTCGAGGCCGGGGGCGCGTTCCGCCCGCGCGCGCTCGTCGTCGCCGACAGCAACTTCTGGAACGCCTTCGACCTGCCGCTCGCCGACGAGGCCTTCTCCTCGCTCCGCTTCTGGTTCTACGCCAACGAGCTGCACGAGCACGGCCGGGAGACGAGGGTCCCGAGCGGGGACGCCGACGTCGCGCGCCTCCTCGACGAGGCGGACGTCGTCGTCCTCCTCGCCTCGGAGGCGAACCTGCCGCGCCTCGGCTGGGGCTTCCTCGAGGGAAGCGACCGGGTCCTCGCCGCCCGCGGCGGGGCGGCGCCGCGCCGCTGAGGCCGTCGCTCGTCTCCGGATCCGCCAGGAGGCTCCCCCCGCCGGGGGCCGGGTCAGGCGCCGTACGTCGTCGAGGCCGTCGCGCCCCCGCGCCCGGTCCAGTTCGTGTGGAAGAACTCCCCGCGCGGGCGGTCGACCCTCTCGTACTGGTGCGCGCCGAAGTAGTCGCGCTGCGCCTGGAGGAGGTTCGCCGGGAGCCGCGCGCTCCGGTAGCCGTCGTACCAGCTGAGCGCGGTCGCGAGGGCCGGCGCCCAGATCCCGTTCGTCACGGCCGCCGCGACGACGCGCCGCCAGGCCTCCTGGCCCTCCTCGACCTTCGCGCGGAAGTAAGGGGCGAGGAGGAGGTTCGGGAGGCCCGGGCTCGCGTCGAACGCCTCCTTGATCCTCCCGAGGAAGGCCGAGCGGATGATGCAGCCGCCCCTCCAGAGAAGGGCGACGCTGCCGTACTTCAGCTCCCAGCCGTACTCCCCGGCTGCCGCGCGCATGAGCGCGAAGCCCTGGGCGTAGGAGACGAGCTTCGAGGCGTAGAGCGCCTTCTCGAGGTCGTCGACGAAGACGGCCCTCTCTCCCGCGTACGCGATCCCCGGTCCCGCGAGGACCTTCGACGCGGCGGCGCGCTCGTCCTTCAGGGCCGAGAGGCAGCGGCCGTAGACCGCCTCGGAGATGAGCGTGAGCGGGACGCCGAGGTCGAGCGCGGTGACGCTCGTCCACTTCCCCGTCCCCTTCTGGCCGGCCGTGTCGAGGATCCTCTCGACGAGCGGCGTCCCGTCGGGCTCGCGGTACGCGAGGACGTCGCGGGTGACCTCGGTCAGGTAGCTGTCGAGATCGCCGCGGTTCCAGCGGGCGAAGACCTCGTGCATGTCTCCCGCCGTCATCCCGAGGAGCTGCGACATCAGCTGGTAGGCCTCGCAGATGAGCTGCATGTCGCCGTACTCGATCCCGTTGTGGACCATCTTCACGAAGTGGCCCGCGCCGTCGGCGCCGACCCAGTCGCAGCAGGGGGTCCCGTCCTCCACCTTCGCGGCGATCGCCTGGAAGACCGGCCGGACAATCGGCCAGGCCGCGGCCGAGCCGCCCGGCATGATCGACGGCCCGTGGAGGGCCCCCTCCTCGCCGCCCGAGACGCCGGCTCCGACGAAGAGGAGGCCCCGGGCCTCGAGGGCCTTCGCCCGGCGGATCGAGTCGGGGAAGTGGGAGTTGCCGCCGTCGATGACGACGTCTCCCGGCTCGAGGTGCGGGACGAGCTGGTCGACGAGGTCGTCGACCGCGGGGCCGGCCTTCACCATCAGCATCACGCGGCGCGGCCGCTTCAGCGCGGCGGCGAGCTCCGCCACGGTGCGCGCGCCGACGATCCTCTTCCCGCGCGCCCGGCCCCCGAGGAAGGCGTCCACCTTCTCCACCGTCCGGTTGTGGACCGCGACCGTGAAGCCCCGGCTCTCCATGTTGAGGACGAGGTTCTCGCCCATGACCGCGAGTCCGACGAGGCCGATGTCCGCGATTCCGTTCACTGCGATCCCTCCCGCGCCCGGACCACGGGCGCCACGGCGTGACCGGCCGCATCTTCTCCCGGCTCCGGGTGAAATGCCGCCTTTCGCCGCGACGGGCGGCGCGTCCGACGGTTGCCCCGGGCGGCCGGCAGAGCGCAGGATGCCCTGGAAATGACGAAGAGGCCCGCGTCCCCTTCCACCTTCGTCCTGCCGCTCCTCCTCGGGATCGGGCTCGCGCCCGCGGCCCCCGCCTCGGCGGCGGGGCCGCCCTCGAGCATCGAGAAGCGGCTTCAGAAGCGGATCGCCTCGTTCCGCGGCGAGATGGGCCTCTACGCCCGGGACCTCGAGACGGGCGAGGTCCTCGCCGTGAACTCCGACGCGCGCTTCCCGACCGCGAGCGTCATCAAGCTCGCCGTGATGGCCGAGGTCGAGAGACGCCTCGCCGACGGGACCCTCGATCTCGGGACGACCGTGATGCTTCGCGAGGAGGACAAGGCCGGCGGCGAGACGACGCCGCTGAACGCGCTCCAGGCCGGCGTCGTCCTGACCGTCCCCGACCTCCTCCGCCTGATGGTCGCCTGGTCCGACAACACCGCCACGAACCTTCTCGTCGGCCTCGTCGGGACGAAGAGCGTGAACGCCCTCCTCGACGGGCACGGGCTGACGAAGACGCGCCTCTACCGGCCGACGTTCCGCGACGGGCGGGCCGACGTCCTCCCCGAGGAGGAGAAGGAGTACGGGCTCGGCTCGACGACGCCGCGCGAGGCGGCCGAGCTGATGGCGCGGATCGCCGACGGGCGGATCGGCGGGAAGGCCGCGGCGGAGGAGATGATCGCGATCCTCGCGACGCAGCAGGACCGGACGATGATCCCGCGGTCGCTGCCGGTCGGAAAGCCGGGAGTCCTCGTCGCGAACAAGACGGGGTGGGACGAGGAGAAGCGGCCGGACGCCCGCGGCGTCCGGGGCGACGTGCGCGGCGACGTCGCCTTCGTCAAGGGCCCGCGCGGCCGCTACGTCATCGCGATCCTCGCCCGCCGCATCGCCGACACGTCCCCGGGTCCCGACAGCGAGGCGCTCCGAACGGGCGCCGGGCTCTCGCGAATCGTCTGGGACGCCTTCCAGGAAGGCCCGCCGACGCGGACCGCGGGCCCCCGCCGGTAGACTGGCGTATCGATGCGCAGGCTCGCCTTCGCGGCTGCTCTCCTCGCGTCCGCCGCTGTCGTCGCGGGCGCGCCGCAGGAGGCGCCCGCGGCACCGGCCCCGCGCGTCGTCGCGATCCGCGTCGTCGACCGGCTCGACCGGCACGTCGCGAACGTCTCCGCATGCGTCCTGCCCGGGTGCGCGAAGGCGGCGGCCGTCGCGGCGGCGGACGCGCTCCGGATCGAGCTGCCGCCGGACGAGAAGCGAATCGGTCCGAGGACGCTGCGCCTCGAGGCCCCCGGCTTCCTGCCGGCGGAGGCCGTGGTTCCTGCCGCCGACGAGGGGCCGGTCTCCGTGAGGCTGAAGGCGAAGGGCTCGGTGACGGCGAGCTTCCTCTCGCCCGACGAGAAGCGGGAGGAGTCGATCGTCGTCACGCTCGCCCCGGCTCCGGCCGGCCCCGGCGTGAGCCCGGCGAAGGCGATCGCGGAGAAGAAGCTCGTCCTCCCGCCGAGGCCGATGGCCGCGACCGTCACGTTCGAAGACGTCCCCGCGGGCACCTGGGCTCTCGCTTGGAGCGGCCCGGGCCTCGCAAGCGGAAGGAAGGCCGTCATCGTCGGCGCGGCCGCGGCGTCCGCAGGCTCGATCGCCGCCCTCCGCGGGATCACCGTCGAGGGGGCCGTCCGCGACGACCTCGGCGGGCCGGTCGCCGGGGCGAGGGTCTTCGTGAGTGAAGGCCCCTCGAGGGAGAAGACCGACCCGTTCTCCGCTTCGGTCGTGACCTCGGCGAACGGCGGATTCCTCGTCGCCGGCGCACCGGACGACACGAAGCTCCTCTGGACGGCGCTCGCGCCCGGCCACATGCAGGCGAAGGGTGTCGTCGGGGGCGAAAGCCGTCTCGAGATCGTCGTCGAGCGCGCGCAGCGCGTCACCGGGAGCGTCGTCGATCCCGACGGCCGCCCGGCTCCCGAGGCGCAGGTCGTCGTCCGCTACGTCACCGACCGCTCTTCGCGGAACCACGTCGGGAGGATCGAGGTCGATGGCGACGGTGCTTTCTCCTTCTTCCGGGAGACCCCGATGAAGACGAGGGTGCAGGTCAGGGCGAAGGGGCTCCGGCAGGCGACGCGAGATCTCGGGCCGCTCCCCGAATCGGGCTGGCCGCGCGAGCTCTCGCTCGGCGAGATCGCCCTCGAACAGGGGCGCACGCTCCGCGGGCGCGTCGTCGACGTGACGAGCGGCGCGCCCGTTCCCGGCGTCGCGCTCAGGGCGACCGTCGCGAAGAAGGAGGGCCGCTCGCTCGTCCTCGACGAGCAGGAGGCCGCGTCGGACGACGACGGGCGGTTCGAGGTCTCCGGCATCCCTCCGAAAGAGCCCGTCGCCCTCTCCGCCCGGAAGGCGGGCTACGCCCCGCGGAACCTCGATCTCGGCGAGTCGGACGACGACCTGGAGGTCCTCCTCGGCCGCGGCGGTCGCGTCGAGGGGCGCCTCTGCGGACGGCCGTTCGAGCTGGCCCGCTCCGAGATCTGGATGAGGGCGCCGGGGAACGTCGACTCGCGCGAGGGGGCGCAGAAGGTCGACGGAACGGGGCGCTTCGTCTTCACGGGGGTCGAGACGGGCTCGCGGACCTTTACCCGCGCCTGGCTTCGGGAGAACCCGCTGAGCCCGGGAAGCTACGGCGCCGCCCTCGGCGACACGCGGGCGACCGTCGTCGTCGAGGAGGGGCGCACCATCGCGATCTCCCTCGGCTGCGACGGCATTCCGCTCGCGGGCGTCTTCCTTCGCGAAGGGAAACCGGTGCCCGACTGGATCGTATTCTTCCAGGGGCCGGCGGGAGTCGCTCCCGACGCGATGACCGACGCCGAGGGCCGCTTCTCGCTCTTCGTCCCCGCGCCGGGCTCCTACGAGCCCGACGTCGACCTGAGTCCGGCGCCGGGCATGGGCTGGGCGCCCGTCGCCTGCCACGTTCCGCCGGGCGGTCTCGAGGGCTGCGTCCTCGACCTCAGTCCCGTTCCCGCTCAGGAGAAGCCATGACGACTCCTTCCGCCGATGCGCGTCGCGCGAAGCAATACACGATTCCGAACCTGACCCCCAGTTTGTCGACCCCTATTTTGTCGACCCCCAATTTGTCGGCCCCCTTTTCGTCGCCAATCCTGCCGAATCCGGTTCTGGCGGCCGCGATCCTGGTCCTCGCCGCGGCCGGGGTACGGGCGGCGGAGCCGCCGGCGACGCGGAGCGTCGCGGTGAAGGTCGTCGACAGGATGGGCAGGCCGGTGAAGGACGCGGCGGCGTGCCTCCTGCCTGCGTGCGCGAAGGTGCCGTGGCGGGCGGAGAAGGACGGATGGGTCGCCGAGGTCCCGGTCGCCGAGGCGCCCGTGGCGCTGCGGATCACGGCGCGGTCGTTCGAGGCGGCGGAGGTCGCACTGAAGCCGGAGGCGGCGGCCGTCGAGGCGACGCTGAAATCGAAGGGCTCGGTCGGCGCGGTCTTCGTCTCCGCCGACGAGAAGCGGGCCGGGAGGCTGACGGTCTCGCTGAAGGAGACGATCGACCCGAAGGCCGGGACGCGGGGGCGGCTCCTCGCCGAGAAGACGCTCGACCTCGAGCCGCGCCCGGCCCGGAACGCCGTCGTCCTCGACGACGTCCCGCCGGGCGACTGGGTCCTCTGGTGGGAAGGGCCGGCTCTCGCCGCGGGAACGAAGGTCGTGAAGGTGACGGAGACGCGAGCCGACGCCGGGTCGGTCGCGCTCGTGGCCGGCCGGACCGTCGAGGGCGCCGTCCGCGACGACCTCGGAATGGTCGTCGCGGAGGCGCGCGTGAGGCTCCGCACCGGAGGCGGAGTCGGATCGCGGCCCCTCGGCACCGACCGGAGCGCGCGGACCGGGAGCGACGGGAGCTTCGTCGTCCACGGTCTCCCGCTCGACGAGGTCCTCGCGTGGGACGTTGCTGCCGCCGGACACGAGGACGCACGCGGGACGCTCGGGGGCGAGACACGGCTCGAGGTCGTCGTGACGCGCGCGCAGCGCGTCTTCGGGCGCCTCGTCGACGAGGAGGCGCGCCCCGTTCCCGGGACGCCGATCGAGGTCTCCTACACGAGGACCGAGGAGTCGAAGGACTCGGAGGGGCGCGAGCGCCGCATGACGAGCGTGGAAGGGCACCGGGAGCGGATCGTCTCGGCCGAGGACGGGAGCTTCTCGTTCTTCCGCCAGCTCCCGCTCGCCACGCAGGTCGCCCCGCAGAGGGAAGGCTACCTCTCCGACCCGCTCGTCCTTCCGGCCCTCGCCGACGGCGAGGCGCGGGGCGAGCGCGACCTCGGCGACGTCGTCCTCGCGAAGGGAAGGACTCTCACGGGCCGCGTCGCGACGGCCGACGGGGGCAAGCCGGTCGAGGGCGCCGCCCTCGAGGCGACGTGGCGCAAGGGCGACGGACACCTCCTGACGACCGACGAGGAGCGGGGCGTCTCCGGGGCGGACGGGTCCTTCCGGATCGAGGGGATCCTCCCCGGCCGCAACGTCACGCTCACGGCGAAAAAGGAGGGCTTCGCGCCCCGCACGGTCCGGGTCTCGCCCGATGCCGATTCCGTCGACGTCCTCCTCGGGAAGGGAGGGCGAGTCCGCGGCCGCGTCTGCGGTACGGCGTGGGAGATCCCGAGCCTCGCGGTCTGGTACGGGGACGCGAGAGGCGGCTTCTCGAACCGGAGCCAGGTGCGCCCGGACTCCGCGGGCCGCTTCGTCCTCGAGAACGCCGAAGCCGGGACGCTCATGTTCGTGCGGAGCTGGCGATTCCAGGACCCGGCCCAGCCCGGTGCGACCTACGAGTGGAGCGGACAGGTCCGCGCGACAGTCGAGGTGCGCGAGGGCGAGACGTCGGAGGTCTCGCTCGCCTGCGACGGGATCCCCCTCACCGGCGTCGTCACGCGCGGCGGGCGTCCCGTCGCGTCGCAGATCGTGAGCTTCGCCCT
>JBDIBE010000119.1:0-8937 GCA_039812785.1 Thermoanaerobaculia bacterium
CCCGAGCCCGCGCGCCGGGCCGTCGCGGCCGCGGCCCCCGAGGCGCCGCGCTTCGTCGGCCTGACGCCGCTCGAGGTCGCCGAGCCCGAGCCCGAGCCCGTCGCCGACCCGGCGACGGCCTTCCGGGAGGCCGTCGAGAAGCGGCACGGGAACCTCGGCGCCGCGCTCGAGGACGTCTCCGTCACGGTGGAGGGGAAGGTCGTCCGCCTCGTCCTCGACCCGCCGAGCCCGCCGCTCGCCAAGCGGCTCGCCGAGCCCTCTGTGAAGAAGATCCTCGAGGAGTCGGCCGTCGCCGTCTTCGGCGCGAAGGCGACCGTCGCCGTCGAGAGCGCCGAGCCGGCCGGGGGCGACCTGACGGCCGCGGCCGCGGCCGCCGACCCGGAGAAGCTCGAGCGGGAGAACCTTAAGAAGCGGGCCGCGGCGGACGAGCGGGTCCGGAAGATCCTCGACATGTTCGACGGCGAGATCGCCGACGTGAAGCCCGACGAGCGCAAGCCGTGACCGCCCTCCCGGCGCTTTCGCGGCTCGTCGCGGCCCTCGAGCGCCTTCCCGGCATCGGCCCGAAGGGCGCGCGCCGGATCGCCCACTTCCTCCTCGTCGCCCCCGAGGCCGAGGCCGCGGCCCTCTCGCGCGCCGTCCTCGAGGCGCGGGAGAGGACCCGCCCCTGCTCGGCCTGCCACGCCCTCACCGAGGCCGACCCCTGCGCGCTCTGCACCGACCCGGCCCGCGACGGAGCCCTCCTCGCCGTCGTCGAGGAGCCGTTCGACGTCGAGGTCCTCGAGCGGACGCGGGAGTTCCGGGGGCGCTACCACGTCCTCGGCGGGGCGCTCGCCCCGCTCCGCGGCGTCGGCCCCGACGACCTCCACGTCGCCGACCTCCTCGAGAAGGCCGCCGCGGGCGTGGCGGAGGTCGTCCTCGCCACGAACCCGAACGTGGAGGGAGAAGCCACGGCCCTCTACCTCGCCCGGAGGCTGAAGCCCCTCGGAGTCCGTGTCACGCGCCTCGCCTTCGGCCTCCCGGTCGGGGCCGCGATCGAGTTCGCCGACGAGGTGACCCTCGGCCGCTCGCTCGCGGGCCGCCGGGAGGTCTAGGACGGAGCATCGGTTACACTAGCGAGGATCGGCGTCTTATGACGGATTTCGTCCTCTTCGACGAGGAATTCCAGCAGATCAAGGAAGTCATCGGGCGGCTCAAGGCCGACGCCCAGGCGAAGGTCGTTTTCATCGTCGACAAGAACGGCCAGCAGATCGCGGCCCAGGGCGACCTCGAGTCCCTCGACACGACCTCCCTCGCCTCGCTCACCGCGGGGAACGTCGCCGCCACCGACGGGCTCGCCAAGCTCATCGGCGAGCGGGAGTTCCCGGTCCTCTTCCACGAGGGGGAGAAGGACAACGTCTACATCTCGATCGTCGGCCAGAGGGTGATCCTCGTGATCATCTTCGACGAGCGCTCCTCGCTCGGCCTCGTGAGGCTCCGCGTCCGCAAGGCGACGCAGGACCTCGAGAGGATCTTCGACACGATCCAGCGGAAGGTCGAGGAGGAGAAGGAGCGCCGGCACGAGGGGGTCGACTCCCCGTTCGCCGAGATCACCGACGAAGACATCGACAGCCTCTTCCGGGAGTGACGATGAGAGCCGACCGCGTCGACGCCCTGAGGGAAGCCCCCGCCGCGCGGGGGATTGTCTGAGGGTGCCGAAGAGATGACCTTCATCAACTACGCCGCCCGCGAGATCAACTGCAAGATCGTCTATTACGGTCCCGGCCTCTGCGGGAAGACGACGAACCTTCAGTACATCTACGACCGGACGAACCCCGCGGCGAAGGGGAAGCTGATCTCCCTCGCGACCGAGACGGACCGGACGCTCTTCTTCGACTTCCTCCCGCTCGACCTCGGGACGGTGCGCGGCTTCAAGACGCGCTTCCACCTCTACACGGTCCCGGGCCAGGTCTTCTACGACGCGAGCCGCAAGCTGATCCTCAAGGGGGTCGACGGCGTCGTCTTCGTGGCCGACTCGCAGGAGGCCCGGATGGACGCGAACGTCGAGTCGCTCCAGAACCTCGAGAAGAACCTCCGCGAGCACGGCTTCGACCTCGCCACGATCCCGTACGTCCTGCAGCTCAACAAGCGCGACCTCCCGACGGCCGTGGCGGCCGACGAGATGTACCGCCAGCTGAACTACAAGGGCGAGCCGACCTTCGAGGCGACCGCCCCGACGGGCGTCGGCGTCTTCGACACGCTGAAGGCCGTCGCGAAGCAGGTGCTCATGGAGCTGCGCAAGAAGTAGCGCGGGCCGCACCGAGGCCGGCAGAGACGCGAAGAGGCGGGGTCACCCCCGCCTCTTTTTCGTCCGTTCGCCGGGGCGGAGCGATTCCTACTCCTCCGGCAGCTCGTGCTCCTCCTCCTCGACCCGGGCGCCGCCGGGGAGGAGGTACTTCATGACGAGGTCGGCGAAGCGCTCGGCGAACGAGGAGCGGGAGAAGACCTCGTCGAAGCCGGCCTTCTCGGCCTTCTCCTTCAGGTCCTTCCGGGCGATGTCGTAGTACCCGACGCAGGGGATGGAGGCGGTGGCCTCGGTCTTCCGGAGCGCGACGACCGCCTCGAACGGGGCGCTTTTCAGGGCGAGGTCGACGACGACGACGACGGGGGCTCCCGGCTCGAGGACACCGGCCACGCCGGAAGGGTCGGAAAGGAAAACGGTCGAGGCGCCGACGGACTTCGCCGCGTTGTCGATCTTCGTTCTCCAGAACGGGTCCTCGACCAGGGCGATGACCTTGCGATTCATCGGAACCTCCTCGGGGCAGACGCCCTATTGGCCGCGGGCGCCGCTCCTCCGCACGACAGGTACGCCCCGAGTATAGGCCCCGGCGGGTCCGGGAGGTGGCGCGTCAGCGCCGGAAGAGGGGGAGGAGCGTCGGCTCCAGGCGCCGGAGCAGGGCCGCCGTCGCCTCCACGTCGCGCCGGCAATAGTCGAGGATCTCTCCGAGCCGCCCTTCCCCGTACGCGTCGCCGACGGCGTAGCCGTGCATCTCGGCCGTCTTCGGCGACGGGATCCCGAACGCGACGCAGGCCGCGTGGAGGGAGGGCCGCGTCCCGGCCGCGCCCTGGAAGGTGAGGACCTCCATGAGGTCGACGTGCGACTCGACGGTGTAGCGGTAGCCGGAGAGGTTGCGCGAGGGGGCGACGCCGTGGATCGCGCTCCTCACGGAGAGGAACGGGCCGTCGAAGGAGCGCCCGTTGAACGAGACGAGGCGGTCGAAGCGGGCGGCCGTCTCCCAGAAGCCCTCGAGGAGGGACTTCTCGTCGCCGCCGATCTCCTCGAAGAGGCCGTCGGGCGAGGGGCGCGACGAGCCCTCGGCCGCCTCGTACCAGACCTTGCCGTGCCCGGTGTCGGGGTTCAGCGCGGCGATGACGATCACCTTCGCCGCGTAGGGCGAGAGCGAGCGCCAGTCCTTCTTCGAGCGGTAGCTCTCGCCGTCCTCGGCCCCGCGCGTCAGCCACTCGCGGAGGAGCGGGTCGAGGTCGAGCCAGGGAAGCCCGACGGTTTCGATGTCGAACACGAGCGTTTTCATGGGGCCGGCTCCGGGGTCGGCTCGGGCGTGGGGGTCGGGGTCGGCGTCGGCGTCGGAGGGGGCGGCACGGGGCCGAGGCGCGTTTCGAGCCAGGCGATCGCGGCGGCCTCGGCGGCCGGCTCTGCGCGGAAGAGCTCGACGGCGTGCGCGGCGCCGGGATAGAGCGTCATCCCCTTCGGCTCGCTCCCCGCTGCGTCGAGGGCCCGGGCCGACTCCGCGCGCCCCGGGTCCTTCTCGGCGGCGAGGACGAGGAGGCCGCGGGGCTTCGAGGGCCGCGGCCCGGCGAGCGCCCGGAGCGGCTCGACGTTCGCCGAGACGGCGACCCCGGACTCGGCCCAGCCCGTCGCGGTCGCGAGGGCGGCGAGGTCTCCGGAGAGCGAGAAGCCGACGACGCCGATCCTCGGCGCGCGCGCCCGGAGCCAGGCGCAGGCGGCCTCGACGTCGCGCGGGAAGGCGTTCGGGCTCGTCTGGAGCGAGGCGCCGAGGGAGACGCGGGCCTTCCCCTTCCAGACGGACTCCCCGTGCCCCCGGAGGTCGAGGGCGAGGGTGGAGAAGCCGCGCGCGCCGAAGGCGTCGGCCACCTCGGCCACGTCGCGCCGCTCGCGCGAGAAGGCGTGGAGGAGGAGGACCGCGGGGGCCGAAGGGCCGGACGCCGCGGGCTTCCAGGTCGCCACGAGCTTCACGCCGTCGCTCGAAGGGAACGTCACCTCGAAGGGGTCGTAGGGGCGCGGGACCTCGGCGACGGGGGCGGCCTTCTTCTTCGCCTTCTTCTTCGTCGCCGCGTCCGCGGGGGGGGAGAGGAGCGCCGCCGCCGCCGCCGCGACGAGGACGAGTGCGGCGAGCGTGCGTGCGGGTCTCATGGGCTCTTCCTCGGGGAACGGCGATGGTAGCAAACGGAAAACCCGCGCCCGGCGCGGGCCGTAGAATCGACGCCGTGAGCGCGACGCCCCTCTCTCCCGCTCTGCCGCCCGCGCCGGCCGACCTCCCCGAGGCGATCCTCCGGCTCAAGGAGGAGCGGAACGCCCTCATCCTCGCCCACTACTACCAGGAGTCCGAGATCCAGGACCTGGCCGACTTCGTCGGCGACTCGCTCGAGCTCGCCCGGAAGGGGCTCGCGGCGCCGCAGCAGGTCATCGCCTTCTGCGGCGTCCACTTCATGGCCGAGACGGCCAAGATCCTGACGCCGGAGAAGACGGTCGTCGTCCCCGACCTCGAGGCGGGCTGCTCGCTCGCCGACGGCTGCCCGGCGCCGCTCTTCGCCGAGTGGCTCCGGAAGTACCCGGGCCACACGGTCGCCTCCTACATCAACTGCTCGGCGGCCGTGAAGGCGCTCTCCGACGTCATCGTCACGTCCTCCTCGGCCGAGGCGATCCTCCGCCAGATCCCCGACCCGGTCGTCTTCGCCCCCGACAGGAACCTCGCCGCGTGGCTCGAGAAGAAGCTCGAGCGGAAGTTCGTCGTCTGGCCGGGGACGTGCGTCGTCCACGAGACGTTCTCCGAGAAGCGGATCCTCGACCTCATGGTGCGGAACCCGAAGGCCCGGCTCGTCGCGCACCCCGAGTGCGACGCCCGGGTCCTCGCGCACGCGCACTTCGTCGGCTCGACCTCGGCCCTGCTCGAGCACGTCGCCGAGTCGGAGCACGCCTCCTTCATCGTCGCGACGGAGGAGGGGATCCTCCACCAGATGCGCCGCGCCGCCCCGGGCAAGGAGCTCATCGCCGCCCCGCCCGACGACGGCTGCTCGTGCAACGCCTGCCCGCACATGAAGCGGAACACGATGGAGAAGCTCTGGCGCGCGCTGCACGACCTCGCGCCGGCGGTCGAGGTGCCCGAGGAGACGCGCGTGAGGGCGAAGCGCTCCCTCGACCGGATGCTCGAGCTGACGGCGGGGAAGACGTTCGTCCCCGCCCTCGGCCGCTCGTGACGGGCCGCCCGTGACGAGCGAAGAGCCGCCGCCCCGCGGCCGCGTGCCGTGGGCGCCGCTCGTCGCGGGGCTCGCCCTTCTCGCCGCCGGCGCCCTCGCCGCGCACCGCGTCCTCCCCGAGTGGCAGCCCCTCGGCGTCTCGCGGGAGGCGGCGCTCCGCACCGCCCGGGAGGAGATGGCCGCGGCGGGCGCGACGCTCCTGACGGCGAAGGCGAGGGTCCGAAACTCCCTCGCGAGCTCCGAGCTCGAACGCGCGTACCGGAAGCTGGGACGCGAGGCGCCCGAGTGGCTCGCCGCTCACGGGGCGCTCGCCTCCTGGGTCGTCACGGGCGACCTCCGCGTGCCGGGGGTCGGGACGGGGAGCGCCGAGATCACCATCGGGCGCGACGGCCGCTTCCGTCGCCTGGAGCTGTCGATCGGCAGCGTCTTCCGCGGAGCGCCGACGGGCGAGGCGGCGGCGGCCAGGGAGCGGTTCGCCGGCGCCCTCCTCGAGCGCCTCGCACGGGGCGCGCCGACGGGGCGCGCGGCGGACTTCGAGGGCGGCAGCACCGTCCTGACCGTCCACCCGCTCGTCTCCGACGGTTCCGCGCCGGGGGAGGTCATCACGACCTCCCCCGCAACGCCCGGCTTCGTCATCGTCTCCCGCGAGCTCGCCGACGCCGACGTCGGCGCCCGCTTCGAACGGCTCAAGGCGCGCTTCCTCGTCGTCGCGGTCCCGCTCTTCGGGAGCCTCGGCCTGTTCGTCGCCGTCCTTTTCGGGATCCTCCTCTTCCGGCGACGGCTCGGCTTCCGGATCGCCATCGGGCTCGGTCTCCTGGCGCTCGCCGCGATGCTCCTGTCGGGCGCGCTCTTCGACCTCGGGGGCCAGTCGGG
Source organism: Thermoanaerobaculia bacterium (assembly GCA_039812785.1). Classification (GTDB taxonomy): domain Bacteria; phylum Acidobacteriota; class Thermoanaerobaculia; order UBA5066; family UBA5066; genus UBA5066. Next base: position 6,367 of record JBDIBE010000119.1, read on the forward strand.
AATCGTCGCGGGCTTCGTCGTCACCGGGAAGCTCCTGATGGTCGTCGCGCTCGTCGGCTACTGGGCCGTCGCGGAGGCGCTCCTCCGAGACACGGTCCCCGGCTTCCGGACGAGCCTCGACGCGCTCGTCGCCGGGCGCCTCTCGCCGCGCCTCGGCAAGGCGATCCTCGGCGGCCTCGGCCTCGGCGCGGCCGTCGCGGGCCTGCGTCTCCTCTACGCCTCCGGCATCGCGTCCGCGGGCGTCCGCGGGGTCTTCCCCGAGGCGCCCTCGTTCGTCCTGCCGCTCTTCGGCGGCGTCGCGAACGCGTTCCTCGAGGGGCCCTACGCCGCGGCCACGCTCGTCCTCGGCGCGGCCCTCTTCCGCTTCGTGATGCCGCGCGAGAAGGCCGACGCCCTCGGCGCGGCCGTCTTCGCGCTCCTCTACTCCTGGCAGTTCCACTACGCCCCGTGGGGCGCCTCGCTCGTCCTCACGCTCGCCGAGTCGGTCGTCCTCCTCCTCGCCTTCCGGTCTCTCGGCCTCTCGGGTCTCCTCGTGGCCGCGACGGCTCCCGCCCTCTTCCGCGACGTCCTCGCGGCATCGCTCTTCCCGGCCGAGCTCGTCCTCCCGCTGCTTCTCAGCGGAGGTTCGCTCGCGGCGCTGGCGTGGGTCGGCGTGGAGGCGTGCCGCCGCCCCGAGCGCGAGGACGAGGCGCGCCTCGACGCCCCGGAATACGTCAAGAAGCTCGAGAGCGAGCGGCGCGTGAAGTACGAGATGGACCTCCTGTCGCGGATGCAGGTGGCCCTCCTGCCCGACCACCCGCCCGAGGTGCCCGGCCTGCAGGTCGCGGCGCGGACCATCCTCGCGACCGAGGCGGGCGGCGACCTCTACGAGTTCCTCGTCGACGAGGAGGGGGCGCTCTGGGTCGCCGCGGGCGACGTCGCCGGGCACGGCTACTCGTGCGGCATCCAGGGCGCGATGGTGAAGGCGTGCCTCCTGACGCTCGTCAAGGCGGGACGGCGGCCGGGCGAGATCCTCGTCGAGATCGACCGGGTCCTCCGGGCTGCGGGGACCGGCCGCCTCTTCACGTCGCTCGTCCTCGTCAGGGTCGACCCGCGCACGGGGCGCGGCGTCCTCGCGAACGCGGGGCACCCGTTCCCGCTCGTCGTCGTCGAGGGGCGCGCGACGGAGCTCGCCGCCGCGGGGCTCCCGCTCGGCAAGGGCCCCGCGCGCTCCTACGACGAGCTCGCCTTCGAGCTGCCGGGCGCCGCGAGCCTCGTCCTCGCCTCCGACGGCCTCTACGAAGGGCCCGACCGCTTCGACGAGCCGTACGGGTACGCGCGTCCGCGCGCCGTCCTCGAGAGGACGGGGCTCTGGCGGCGCCCCGCGGAGTCGATCCTCGAGGCGCTCCTCGGCGACTGGCGGAGCCACGTCGGCGAGGGCGACCCGGCCGACGACACGAGCGTCGTCGTGGTGCGTCGCACGATCTGGTCCTGATCCCGCCCTCATGTATTGAGACTCGTCTCGCCGCGACGAACGCGCGCGTTCGTGCGAGGATCGGACGAGATGAAGATCGCGTTCATCGGGACCCACGGAGTCGGCAAGACCACCCTCTGCTACGACCTCGCCGCGTGCCTGAAGCGGCGTGACCTGACGGTCGAGCTCGTGCGCGAGGTCGCGCGCGAGTGCCCCCTCCCCATCAACCGCGACACGACGATCAAGGCGCAGGCCTGGATCCTCCACACCCAGATCGCCTGGGAGCTGCAGGCCGAGGCGAAGGCCGAGGTCGTCGTCTGCGACCGCGCCGTCCTCGACAACTTCTGCTACCTCCGGCGTGCGGCGCCGGGAGAGCCGCAGGTGAAGGTGCTCGAGGGGCTCGTCCGCTCCTGGCTCCCGACCTACGACGCCCTCTTCCGCGTCCCGATCGTCGGAGACCCGAGCTTCGACGGCGTGCGCGACACCGACCTCGCCTTCCAGCACGACATCGACGCGCTTCTCCTCGCGACGCTCGAGGAGTGGGGGGTGCCGTTCACGTCGTTCGACCCGGCGCGGCGGGACGGCTGGTCGAAGGCGGCGATCGAGACGCTCATGCCGGCCCTCCGGCCCCAGGAGCTCCTCTTCCCCGACGTCAACGGCGGGCGCTGACCCTCCGGAACGGGTCCTCCCGATTCATATCAGTCGCGCCAGATCTCGTACTTCACCCTGAAGATCTTCACCTGCTTGTAGTAGCGGGTCTTCATCTTCACGAACATCTTGTTCGTGTCGCCGATCTTCCCGGCGTCGAGCGTCGCCTTCCGGTCGTTCTCGGCCCACGTCGAGCCGTCCCTGCCGGTGATCGTCACCGTGTAGCGGCACTTCCAGTCGCGCGCCTCGTCGCGGTTGGAGTACTCGAACTCGACGACCATCGTGTTCGTCTCGTTCAGGTCCTTCTCCGCGTCGGCGAAGTCGTCGGCGTCGGGCCAGTTGCGGATCCGCACGGAGTCGATCGTGACGGGCCCCTGCCGGATGCCGACCTTCGACTCGCGGTCGGGGCCGAACGGGTGCGACTTCTCGTACGTCCTCTTCTCGCCCGCGTCGGAGGCGGCGGCGAGCGG
>JBDIBE010000120.1:0-8934 GCA_039812785.1 Thermoanaerobaculia bacterium
TCCTCCGGGAACGGCTCGCGGCGTGGGGGAAACGGCGCGGCGTCGAGGTCCTCCTCGCCCCGCGGGCGCTCACCTCCGACAACGCGGCGATGGTCGCGTTCGCCGGGCTCCTCCGGCACCGATCCGGCGCCCCGAGCGAGGGGCTCGCCGCCCCGGCCCGGTCGCGCTGGCCGCTCGAGGGCCTCCCCGGCCCCTCCGCTGAAGGGGCCCGCCCGCCGATCGGCTAGCCTCGCCGGGGGGCGCGCTCGCCGGGGGGCGCTGTTCGCCGCCCCCCGGACCCCCCGGGTCCGGGGCGGGGCAAGCGCATTCCCGGGGACTTCTCGTAGAATAGGCGGTTCGGGCGCGTCGCCCGAAGAGGACCATGCCCGACCCCTCACGCATCCGGAACTTCTCGATCGTCGCCCACATCGACCACGGCAAGACGACCCTCTCCGACCGGATCCTCGAGATCACGGGGGCGCTGACCGCGCGCGAGATGCGCGAGCAGGTCCTCGACGACAACCCGATCGAGCAGGAGCGCGGCATCACGATCAAGGCCCGCGCCGTCTCGCTCAACTACCGGGGCGAGGACGGCCAGGAGTGGGTCCTGAACCTCATCGACACGCCGGGCCACGTCGACTTCACCTACGAGGTCTCGCGCTCGCTCGCGGCCTGCGAGGGGGCGGTCCTCGTCGTCGACGCGACGCAGGGGGTCGAGGCGCAGACCCTCGCGAACGCCTACCTCGCGATCCACGGCGACCTGACGATCGTCCCCTGCATCAACAAGGTCGACCTCCCGAGCGCGGTTCCCGAGATGGCCCGCGAGCAGATCGAGGAGGTCATCGGGATCCCGGCCAAGCACGCGGCGCTCACCTCGGGCAAGGTCGGCACCGGCGTCCGCGACCTCCTCGAGCACATCGTCCACGACGTCCCGGCCCCGAAGGGGGACCCCGACGGCCCGCTCCGCGCCCTCCTCTTCGACGCCTGGTTCGACGTCTACCGCGGCGTCACCTGCCTCGTCCGCGTCAAGGACGGCGCGATCCGCCCCGGGATGAAGGTGAGGATGCTCGGGTCGACGCTCGTCACCGAGGTCCAGGAGGTCGGCGTCTTCACGCCGAAGGCGCAGGTCGTCCCGGAGCTCGGCGTCGGGATGGTCGGCTACGTCATCGCCGGCATCAAGGACCTCCACGCGACGAAGATCGGCGACACGATCACCGAGGCGGAGCGCCCGGCGGCCGAGGCCCTCCCCGGCTTCCAGGACGTCAAGCCGATGGTCTTCGCGTCGATCTTCCCGACCGAGTCGGACGACTACGAGGACCTCCGCGACGCGATGGAGAAGCTCCGGCTGAACGACGCCTCGTTCACGTTCGAGCCCGAGTCGTCGACGGCCCTCGGCTTCGGCTTCCGCTGCGGCTACCTCGGCCTCCTCCACCTCGAGATCGTCCAGGAGCGCCTCGAGCGGGAGTTCGACCTCTCGCTCATCACGACGGCGCCCTCGGTCCCGTACCGCGTCACGACGACGCGAGGCGAGGTCCTCGAGATCTCCAACCCGGTCAAGCTCCCCGAGACGCAGCTCATCGACGTGATCGAGGAGCCGCGGATCCTCGCGACCGTCATCACGAAGGACGAGTACCTCGGCGGCATCCTCGCCCTCGCCGAGGAGCGCCGCGGCCGGCAGGTCTCGCTCGAGTACGCCGGCGCCCAGCGCGCCGTCCTGAAGTACGACCTGCCGCTCAACGAGGTCGTCCTCGACTTCTACGACAAGCTCAAGTCGGTCTCGCGCGGCTACGCCTCGTTCGACTACCAGCTCACGGGCTACGCCGAGGCGGACCTCGTCAAGCTCGACATCCTCATCAACGGGGAGGCCGTCGACGCGCTCGCCTTCATCGTCCACCGGGACAAGGCGCAGGCCAAGGGCCGCGCCCTCGTCGAGAAGATGAAGGAGATGATCCCGCAGCAGATGTTCGAGGTGATCATCCAGGCCGCGATCGGCGGGAAGATCCTCGCCCGCTCCACCGTCAAGGCGCTCCGGAAGAACGTCCTCGCCAAGTGCTACGGCGGCGACATCACGCGGAAGAGGAAGCTCCTCGAGAAGCAGAAGGAAGGCAAGAAGCGGATGAAGAAGGTCGGCCGCGTCGACCTCCCGCAGGAGGCCTTCCTCGCCGTCCTGAAGGTCGACTGAGGGGCGTGGCGCGAGCGGTCCGGACGCTCCCGCACCTCCGGGAATACGCCGAGGCGGTCCTCGTGGCGGCGGTCTTCGCCCTCTTCGTCAAGGCGTTCCTCTTCGAGGCGTACCAGGTCCCGAGCGGGTCGATGGAGGAGACGCTCCTCGTCGGCGACCACGTCGTCGTCGACAAGCTCGCCTTCGCGCCGCGGACGCTCCCCTGGGGGCCGCTCCTCCCGCGCCGGGAGCTCCGGCGGGGGGACGTCGTCGTCTTCGCCGGGACCGAGGACCCGGCCCGCGACTTCGTGAAGCGGGCGGTCGCCCTCGGCGGCGAGCGGGTCGAGATCCGCGCCAAGCGGCTCCTCGTCGACGGCGTCGAGGTCCCGGAGCCGTACGCCGTCCACCGCGACCCGCAGGTCTTCGCGGGAGAGGGGCTTCCGGCCGTCCTCGAGGGGCGGGACGCGCTCGCGCCCCGGGCCCTCCCGCCCGGCACGTTCTTCGCCCTCGGGGACAACCGCGACGAGTCGCGCGACTCGCGGACCTGGGGGCCGGTCCCGACCGGGCTCCTCCGCGGGAGGGCCCTCTTCGTCTACTGGTCCGTGAAGCCGCCGGACGAGCCGATCGCGGGGCGCAGCGCCGGGGTGCGCCGGGCGCTCGACGGCGCGATACACTTTTTTTCGAGGACCCGCTGGGGGCGGACGTTCCGGTCCGTCCGCTGACGGGCGTGGAGGCCGGGAAGAGGAGGATGAAGATGTCCACCCGCAAACGGACGCGAGGAGAGGGAGCCTTCGGGACGATCGTCGGGCTCGTGATCCTCGTCGTCGTCGCGATCGCGCTCTTCAAGATCGTGCCGCTGCACATCGCGGGGAGCAAGGTTCTCGACGCGATGAACGAGCAGGCCAACTTCGCCGGCGTCAAGACGCTCGACAAGGTCCAGTACGAGATCTTCGTCGTCGCGCAGGAGGCCGGGACGCCGCTCACGCTCCAGGAGATCCAGGTGAGGAAGAGCGGGGCCGAGGTCGTCGTCCAGGCGAAGTACGAGCAGAGCGTGAAGGTGCTCGGCTACAACTACGTCTACAAGTTCGACCAGACGGTCCAGAAGCCCGTCTTCTGACGGGGCCCGTCCGCGGATGAGCCGCGAACGAAAGGGGCCGGACGAGGCGGACGCCGGGAGCGTCCGCCTCGACGTCTTCCTCGACGTCGCCTGCATCCTCCCGACGCGCTCGAAGGCGAAGGAGGCGTGTGAGGGGGGGAAGGTCGACCTGAACGGCGCCGCCGCCAAGCCTCACCGGACGGTGAAGCCGGGCGACACGCTCCAGGTCACCTTCCCGGGGCGTCGCCGCACCTTCGTCGTGAAGGCCGTCGCCGACCGCCACCTGCCGAAGGCCGAGGCGCGCGCGCTGTACGAGGAGACGACGCCGCAGCTCTCGCCCGGGCAGCTCGAGGCGCAGCGCCTCGAAAGGCTCCTCGCGCCGCGGCGCGACGCGGGGGCCGGAAAGCTCTCCCGCCGCGAGCGCGAGGAGCGGGGCCGCTTCCGGGGCTTCTGAGCGCGGCGCCCGGGGCGCGGCCGCGGGCTAAGATGCGCCCTCCGGTCCGATGAGAATCCTCCTCTACACGGGCAAGGGCGGGGTCGGCAAGACGACCGTGGCGGCCGCCACGGGGATGACGCTCGCCGCGCGGGGCCAGAGGACGCTCGTCCTCTCCGTCGACGCCGCCCACTCCCTCGGCGACGCCTTCGACCTCGACGGGCGGCTCGCCGACAAGCGTCGCGGCTCCCCCCTCCCGGTGGCCGAGAACCTCTGGATCCAGGAGGTCGACGTCACGGAGGAGATCGGCCGCCACTGGCCGGACATCTCGGGCTACATCGCGACGCTCCTCGCCGTCACCGGGATCGAGGAGGTCCTCGCCGAGGAGCTCGCCATCTTCCCGGGAATGGAGGAGGTCTCGGCCCTCCTCTACGTGAACCGCTACGCGCGCGAGAACGCGTACGACGTCCTGATCCTCGACTGCGCGCCGACGGGGGAGTCGCTCCGCTTCGTCTCCCTTCCGCCGACCCTCGACTGGTACATGAAGAAGCTCTTCCGGATCGAGCGGTCGTTCCTGAAGGTCGCCCGCCCGATGGCGGAGAAGGTGACGAGCCTCCCGATCCCGTCCGAGCGCTACTTCGACAACGTCAAGGCGCTCGCCGAGAAGCTCGACGGCGTCGACGCCCTCCTGAAGGACCCGAAGACGACGACCGTGCGCCTCGTGACGAACGCCGAGAAGATCGTCCTGCGCGAGACGCAGCGCGCCTTCATGTACTTCGGCCTCTACGGCTTCACCGTCGACGCCGTCATCGTGAACCGGCTCCTCCCCGGCAGCCTCGGGGACCCGTTCTTCGAGAAGTGGCGGAAGACGCAGGACCGCTTCCTCGCCGAGGCGAAGCGCTACTTCGACCCCGTCCCGATCTGGACCGTGCCGCTGAAGGACGACCAGGTCGTCGGCGCGGCCGGGCTCGCCGAGCTCGGAGCGGGGCTCTTCGCGGGGATCGACCCGTCCGCCTCGTTCCGGACGACGGCGCCCTACCGCTACCAGAAGAAGACGGACCACTACCTCCTGACGCTCGACCTCCCCTTCGCCGAGAGGGAGGACGTCGAGCTCGCGGTCGCCTCGGGCGACCTCATCGTCACCCTCGGCAACTTCCGGCACCACATCCCGATCCCGCGGACCCTCTCGGGGCACTCCCCGACGAAGGCGAAGGTGGAGACGGGGCGGCTCACGGTCCGCTTCGAGCGGGCCCGGGAGGAGGCGGCGCGTGGCTGAGAAGCGAGGGCGGAGGAGCGCGAAGGCCGGCGACGGCCTCGAGGGCGACTTCGGGCCCGGGTACGAGCCGCCGCCGGCGGCCTCCGAGCCGCAGGCCGGCGGGCCGGCGGGCGAGCCGCGGGACGCCGGGTTCGCGGGCTTCGGCGCGGGGATCCCGTGCGGCCGCGAGGGCTGCCTCCTGAAGCCTCTCGGCGACCTCGTGACCCGTTTCGCCCTCGAGCTCGCGCGGCGCGGGCACTCCGAGTCGGCGACGCGGGCGGCGACCTCGGGGATCGAGCTCCTCCGGGCGCTCCGCGACTTCCTCGACGAGGAGATCGCCTACGCCGAGCGCGCCGCCGAAGCGCGCCGCGGCGCCGCGCGCTACACGAAGATCCCGGTCGAGTAGGCCGGGCTACCCGTTCCCGATCTCGACGGCGATCGCCCGCGCGGCGGCCGCCGGATCGGGGGCGCCGGTGATCGGTCGCCCGATGACGAGGAGGTCCGCTCCCGCCCGCGCCGCCAGGGCCGGCGTCGCGATCCGCTTCTGGTCGCCCGCGTCGCTCCCGGCGGGGCGGATCCCCGGGACGACGAGGAGGAACTCCGGACCGCAGGCGGAGCGGATCGCCTCGATTTCCCCGGGCGAGCAGACGACCCCGTCGAGCCCCGACTCCCTCGCGAGGAGGGCGAGCCGGAGCGCCGCCTCGCGAGGCGACCCCGAAAGGCCGACCTCGCCGAGCGCAGCCGCGTCGAGCGAGGTGAGGACGGTGACGGCGATGACCTTCGGCGCGGGGAGCCCCGCGGCGGCGGCCGCCTCGCGCGCCCTCTCCCCGGCGGCGCGCATCATCTCGCGCCCTCCGCCGGCGTGGACGTTCAGGATCGAGGCCCCCGTCCGGGCCGCGGCGGCGGCGGCGCCGCCGACGGTGTTCGGGATGTCGTGCAGCTTCAGGTCGAGGAAGACCGGGGCGAGCGCGGCGACCTCGGCGACGAGCGCGGGCCCGTGCGCGCAGAACGCCTCGAGGCCGACCTTCAGGACGCCGACCTCGGGGCCGACGAGGCGGGCGAGCTCCAGGATCCGTCCCCGCTCGGAGGCGTCGAGGGCGACGGCGATCCGCCTGCGGGCCTCAGGCATAGACCTTCTCCGGCCGGGGGCGCGTCCGGAGCGTCCCGGTGAGGTCCGCCACGCGCGCCACGCCGCGCCGGTCGCACCAGCGGGCGAGGTCGCGGACGAGGCGGCCGGAGATCCCGGGCTCGCGGAAGTTCGCGGTGCCGACCTGGACGGCGTTCGCGCCGGCGATGAGGAACTCGAGGACGTGCTCGACGCTCTCGATGCCGCCGATCCCGAAGATCGGGACGTGGGGGAGCGCCCGCCGCACTTCCCAGACCATCCGGACGGCGATCGGCCGGATCGCGGGGCCGGAGAGCCCGCCCGTCGTGAAGCCGATCTTCGGCTCGCGCGTCTCGACGTCGACGGAGAGCCCGACGAGGGTGTTGATGAGGGAGAGGACGTCGGCGCCGCCGTCGACCGCGGACTTCGCGGCCGCGACGACGTCGGTCACGTTCGGCGAGAGCTTGACGATCAGCGGGAGCCGCGTCGCGGGGCGGACGGCGGCGACGAGCGCGCCGAGGGCCGCCGGGTCGTTCCCGAAGACCATCCCCCCCTTGACCACGTTCGGACAGGAGACGTTCAGCTCGACGGCGGCGACGCGCGGGTCGTCGCCGATCCGCTCCACGACGGCGCGGTACTCGGCCTCGGTGTCGCCCCAGACGTTCGCGATGACCGTGACGCCCTTTTCGTGGAGCCGCGGGAGCTTCTCGCCGAGGAACTCCTCGATCCCGACGTTCTGCAGGCCGATCGCGTTGAGCATCCCCGCGTCCGTCTCGCAGATGCGGGGCGGCGGGTTGCCGAGGCAGGGGCGGAGCGAGAGCCCCTTGACCGAGATCGCTCCGAGCGAGCCGAGGTCGACGAACTCCCCGAACTCCAGCCCGTACCCGAACGTCCCCGACGCCGTCGCGATCGGGTTCTTCAGCGTGAGGCGGCCGAGGTGGACGGTGAGGTCGACGGTCATCGGTCGCAGCTCCAGCGGGGGGGCCGGGGGGATCGAGGCTCGCCGGGGGGCTGGGCTTCGCGCGCCCCCCGGACCCCCGGAAAGACCCGGCCGCGATCGAGGGTCTCAACGCTCATACGCGGCTCCAGTCGATCGCCGTCGGCGGGAGGCACGGCCCCTCGGTGCAGATCGTGTGGAAGCGGCCGTCGCGCCCCGGCAGGACGCAGCCGAGGCAGACGCCGAAGCCGCAGGCCATCTCGGACTCGAGGGCGAAGGAGCCCTCGACGCTCCGCGCCTCGAGGATCCCGGCGAGCGTCCGGAACATCGGGACCGGGCCGCAGGCGTAGACGCGCCGGTAGGTCGTCCCGGCCTGGAGCGCGGCGGCGAGGATGTCCGTCACCCGCCCCTTCTTCCCGAGCGAGCCGTCGTCCGTCGCGTAGCGGCAGCGGTGCGCGCCGAGGAAGCGCTCGAAGTCGGGGCGCTTCAGGACCTCGCTCTCGTTCCTCCCGCCGTAGAAGAGGTCGGCGGGGATGCCGCGCTCGGCGAGGCGCCGCGCGAGGAGGACGAGCGGCGCGAGGCCGATGCCGCCGGCCACGAGGGCGACCCGGTCCGACTGCCTGAGGTCGTCGATCGGGAACGGCACGCCGAGCGGCCCGAGGACGGGGATCGGCGTCCCCTCTGCGAAGCGCCCGAGCGCCTCCGTCCCGACCCCGACAGCCCTCACGACGAGCTCGAAGCCGGGGACGCCCGCGACCGTCGTCACGTCGGCGACGGAGAAGGCGCGGCGGAGGTAGGGCCTCAGGCCGTCGCCGGCCTGGATCATGACGAACTGCCCCGGCTTCGCCGCCGCCGCGATCGTCCCGGCCTGCAGGAAGACGGAGAAATGGGCCGCGTCGTAGCGGACAGTGCGGAGGATGCGGAGCGATTCGTTGACCACCATGACGAAGACGGCGAGACTCGCGGACGCGGATTATGAGCGAGGCCCTCCGGCGCAGCCACCCCGCGCTCCTCGGGGCGATCGCGGGCGTCGCCGTCGGCGACGTCCTCCTCGCCCTCAACCCGCACCTGCTCGCCCCCCTGCCGGCCTTCCGGCTCCTCGCCGGGTGCGGCCTCCTCGGCGCGATCCTCCTCGCCCCGCTCGGTCTCCTCGTGAAGGAGCCGGGCGTCCCGTCGGCGGGTTTCTGGGGGAGCGGGGCGCTCCTCGTCCTCCTTCTCGCCGGGCTCGCCGAGGAGCAGCGCCTCCTCTGGTACGAATACCTCGGGAACGGGACGCGGCGGGTCCTCGTCGCGGCGACGATCCTCGGTGCCGCGTCCGCGCTCGTCCTCCTCGCCGCGAGCCGTCTCCGGCCGAAGGGCCGCCGCGCCGCCGCCGTCCTTCTCGTCCCCCTCGTCCTCTGCGCGGCCGCCCCGCTCTTCGGCCGGCGCCTCCCGGAGCGCTCGCCGCTCGCCACGCCGCAGGCGATCCCGAGGACGGCCACCCGGAGCCTCCTCGTCGTCGGGATCGAGGGGGTCTCGTGGGACCTCCTCTCCCGGGCCGCCTCGGAGGGCGCGCTCCCGGTCTTCGCGCGCCTCCTCGAGGAGGGCGCGGGCGGTCCGCTCGGGACGCTGAAGCCGAACGTGCGGTCCGCGCTCTGGACGACGGCCGCGACAGGGAAGCTCCCACGCAAGCACGGCGTCCTGTCGGGCCGGCTCTTCGAGACGCCGCTCGGCGACCTCCGCCTCTTCCCGCGCCTGCCGGGGCTCGCGGGGCCGGCCCGGCCCCCGTTCACGACCGTCGCCGCCGCCCCGTTCGCGCGGCGGAGCCTGACCTTCTGGGAGATCCTCGCGATGCGGCGCCACGAGGCGTCGGTCCTCGGCTGGCCCGCGGCCGTGCCGGCGCGCCCGGGGCTCGTCCTCTGGGCGACGGAGGCGTTCTTCGCCCGGGGCGAGGCGGCGGCGACCGCCCTCCCGGCCGAGGCGGCGGCC
>JBDIBE010000121.1:0-8854 GCA_039812785.1 Thermoanaerobaculia bacterium
GGCGTCGTCGAGGGCGCGCCGGTCCGCTTCGGCGAGGCCCGGGAGCGAGATCGAGGAGATCGCCGAGGAGAACGCGGCGACGGAGGCCTCGGGAAGGAGCTGCCAGGCCGCGAGGCGGCGAGCGGCGGCGGCGACGCCGACGAGCAGCTGCTCGCCGCCGGGGGCCGGGTCGGCGCCGAGCGAGAGGAGGCCGGCGACCTCGGGTCGGAACGGGCCGGAGGAACCCTCCCCCGCGACGAGCCGGCCGCAGATCGCCCGGAGGCGGACGGCGACCCACTTCACGAGGACCGCGTCGGCGGGGAGCTCGCCCGGGGCGTTCCCGGTGACGAGGGCGAAAGTGCGCGCGGGGAGCGGCACGACGGCGAGGTGGTGCGCGAGCGTCGCCCGGTCGGCCTCGCGCCCCGGAAGGGCGAGCCTGCGGGAGCCGCGGGCGAAGGGAGCCGGGGCGACGGAAGCGGCGGGGGTCGGGAGGGAGAGGACGCTCAACAGAGGCTCGTTCGAGGGGAGCCGTCCGCGGCCGGGACGGTCGCGGCAGCGCCGCCTGCGACCGAAGATGTTACGCGGATTCTGCATCGCAGCACAGGCCGCGCCCGCGCCGCCGTACGATCGGTCCCCGATGCCGGCCCTCCGCCCCGCCCCGCCGACCGCCGTCCGCGTCGTCGCCGGGAGCGTCACCTTCCTCCTCTTCGTCTCGAACACCCTGTTCTGGTGCGCCCTTCTCTACGTCGTGACGCTCCTGAAGCTCCTCGTCCCGCTCGCTCCCTGGCGCCGCGCCGCGTCGCGCGTCCTCGTCGCGATCGGCGAGTCGTGGATCGCGGTGAACACGTTCTTCCTGCGGCTCACGCAGCCGACGCGCCACGACGTGCGCGGCCTCGAGGGGCTCCGCCGCGACGTCTCCTACCTCGTCGTCTCGAACCACCAGTCGTGGGTCGACATCCCGGTCCTGCAGGGAGTCTTCCTCCGCAGGATCCCGTTCCTCCGCTTCTTCCTCAAGCAGCAGCTCATCCGCGTCCCGGTCCTCGGCCTCGCCTGGTGGGCGCTCGACTTCCCGTTCATGAAGCGGCACTCGCGCGAGGCGCTCGAGCGGAACCCCGAGCTGCGCCACGAGGACCTCGCGGCGACGCGCCGCGCCTGCGAGCGGTTCCGCCACGCCCCCGCCTCGATCCTGAACTTCGTCGAGGGGACCCGCTTCACCCCCGCCAAGCACGCGCGCTCCGGGTCCCCCTTCCGCCACCTCCTGCCGCCGAAGGCGGGGGGGCTCGCGTTCGCCGCGAGCGCGATGGGGCCGCAGCTCGCCGGGATCGTCGACGTCACGATCGTCTACCCGCACGGGTCTCCCACGTTCTGGGACCTGATCTCCCTCGGCCTCCCGGAGGTCGTCGTCCGGGTGCAGGAGCGGCCCGTCCCGACGGAGTGGTTCACCGGGGACTACGCCGAGGACCCTGCCTTCCGCGAGGGGGTGCAGGCCTTCGTGAGGGAGCTCTTCCGGGAGAAGGACGCCGCGATCGAGGCCCTTCTCGCGGCCTCCGGGCAGCCGGAAGGCGCTTGATTTAGACTTCCGCCCCGTTGAAGACCGACTCCGGCGAGTCTTCCGCCTCGCGCCCCCCATCGCGTTCGCCCTCCGGGGCCTTCGAAGCCGCCGCGGCGGGGACGGAGAAGACGCACCTGCTGGCGGCGCCGGAGGGGAAGTACCTCGCCGTCCTGACCCTCGGGGCGCTCGGCGTCGTGTTCGGCGACATCGGCACGAGCCCGCTCTACGCGCTCCGGGAGTGCTTCACCGGGCACCACCCCATCCCCCCGACGCCCGAGAACGTCCTCGGGATCCTCTCCCTGATCTTCTGGGCCCTCGTCCTGACGATCTCGGTGAAGTACCTCGCGATCGTCCTCCGAGCCGACAACCGGGGTGAGGGCGGGATCCTCGCCCTCATGGCGCTCATCCGGACGCCCTCGGCGACCGGGGCCGCCCGGCACGTCGTCCTCGTCGCCCTCGGGCTCTTCGGCGCGGCGCTCCTCTACGGCGACAGCATCATCACGCCCGCGATCACGGTCCTCTCCGCCGTCGAGGGGCTCGAGATCGTCACCCCCGCGTTCACCCCCTACATCCAGCCGATCGTCATCGTCATCCTCATCGTCCTCTTCCTGATCCAGAAGAAGGGGACGGCGGGGGTCGGGGCGGTCTTCGGCCCGGTGATGCTCGTCTGGTTCGTCGTCCTCGCCGGCCTCGGGCTCGTCCACATCTTCGACGCGCCGCGCGTCCTCACCGCGGTCAACCCGTTCCACGCGGTCCGCTTCTTCGCGCACAACGGGGTCATCGGCTTCCTCCTCCTCGGCTCGGTCTTCCTCGTCGTCACCGGGGGCGAGGCGCTCTATGCCGACATGGGCCACTTCGGGGCGAAGCCGATCCGTACCGGCTGGTTCGGGTTCGTCCTCCCCTCGCTCCTCCTCAACTACTTCGGCCAGGGGGCGCTCCTCCTCATGAAGCCCGCGGCGGCGGAGAACCCGCTCTTCGCGATGCCTCCGAAGTGGGCGCTCCTGCCGGTCGTCCTCCTCGCGACGGCGGCGTCGGTCATCGCCTCCCAGGCGGTCATCTCGGGGGCCTTCTCGCTGACCCGCCAGGCGATCCAGCTCGGCTACATGCCCCGCCTGAAGATCGCCCACACCTCCGAGAAGGAGATCGGGCAGATCTACCTGCCGTCGATCAACTGGGCCCTCGCCGTCGCCTGCATCTGGCTCGTCCTCGCGTTCAAGAGCTCGGGCGCTCTCGCCTCGGCCTACGGCGTCGCCGTGACGACGACGATGGGGATCACGACGATCCTCCTCTACGTCTACGCCCGCGAGGCGTGGAAGGTCTCCCGCGCGATCGCCCTCCCCGTGACGATCGCCTTCCTCGTCGTCGACCTCGCGTTCTTCGGCGCGAACATCGTCAAGATCGGGAGCGGCGGCTGGGTCCCGCTCGTCATCGCCCTCTTCGTCTACACGATCATGACGACCTGGAAGCGCGGGCGGCAGATCCTCGCCGGGCGCCTCCGCGAGGCCTCGCTCCCCGTCGACGTCTTCCTCTCCGACGTCGAGCGGCGATCGCCGACGCGCGTCCGCGGGACGGCGGTCTTCATGGACCGGATCCCCGAGGGGATCCCGCCGCCGCTCCTCCACAACCTCAAGCACAACAAGATCCTCCACGAGCGCGTCGTCTTCCTGACGGTCGTCACCGACGAGGTGCCCCGCCTGAAGGAGAAGGAGCGGACGCGCGTCGAGTTCCTCGGCCCCGGCTTCTGGCGCGTCTCGCTCCACTACGGCTTCATGGAGAACCCCGACGTGCCGCGCGCGCTCCGCAAGGTGAAGCTCGACGGCAAGGGCTTCGAGCCGATGGAGACGACGTTCTTCCTCGGCCGCGAGACGCTCATCGCGAGCAAGCGCCCCGGGATGGCCCTCTGGCGCGAGCACTTCTTCGCCTGGATGTCCCGCTCCGAAGGAAGGGCCACCGCCTTCTTCAACATCCCCCCCGGCCGCGTCGTCGAGCTCGGACTCCAGGTCGAGCTGTAACCCGACCGGGGCACGGGGGCACGAGGAAGGAACCCGCGTCAGGCCATTTCCGTGCGCCGCTCGAGCCGCTCCCGGGAGGGGCATCCCGCGGCTCGCCCTGCGCGCGCGCGACCCGCATCGGTCCCGCTGCGCGGGCCGGCGGCGCGGCCGTGAACTCCTCGCTTCGCTCGTCAAACAGCACGGCCGCTGATTCCGCCGGCCTGCTCGCGGAACCGTGCGGGTGCCCCGCGCGTGCTCGGACGCGCGCTCGCGGGACGCCCCTCCCGTCCGCTCACACAGCGGGGTGAGTCACCCTCCAAAGAGCACCAGCCCGAGGCCGCCGCGGTCTGGTGCCGCGACGAGACGATCTTCCAGCCCAGCGCGAGCTTTTGCGTTCAAACGAGATGGCGTCGTCGGATCTTGCCGCTCCAAATGTCGGCCAAGGAATCAGGAGTCGTACTCGGGAACCTTCGGTTGGAAGTCTCTGAAGCTGGTCGGCCGCGGGAGGGGTCGGGGCGTCTCGCGAGCCGACTTGAGCACGGCCGGGGACCCGCTCGACATCGCGAGGATCGGGCGGGGGTGAAGCCCGCGCGCTGTTTGACGAGCGAAGCGAGGAGTTCGCGCGGGCGCCCCGCCCGACCGCAGCGAGGTCGTAGGCGGGTCGGCCGCGCGCAACTGGAGGCCGCGGGACGCCCCGACCCGACCAAGGCCCCCCGCGGAATCGACGAGACGCATCCTCAGGCTCTCCGGTCTCGGTCCCTACCCGGTCGTCTCTCCTTCCCTCGGAAGCCCCCGTCCGCTTAGTCTCGGCGCCATGTCGCGCGCACGCTCGGCCTGGCTCTCGTCGACCGCGGTCATCTTCTACGCGCTGATCCTCGGGGTGGTGCTCGGCCACTTCCTGCCGGCCGAGACGTACCCGTGGGCTTACGAGACGTTCCGGTTCCTCTCGAAGGCGTTCATCAGCCTCATCAAGATGCTCGTCGTCCCGCTCATCTTCTCGACGATCGTCCTCGGGATCGGGAAGACGGGCGACGTCAAGGCCGTCGGGCGGATGGGCGTGAAGGCGCTGATCTACTTCGAGGTCGCGACGACGGTGGCGCTCGCCATCGGCCTCGTCTTCGCGAACGTCGTCAAGCCGGGCGCCGACCTGACGCTCCCGGCGCACGCCGAGGTCGGCCTCGCCAAGCAGAAGACGCTCGTGGAGAGCCTCCTCCACCTCTTCCCGTCGAACGTCCTCGACGCGATGGTCCGTGTCGACATCCTCCAGGTCGTCATCTTCGCGACGCTCCTCGGCGTCGCGGCCGCGCACGTCGGGACGAAGTCCGAGCCGTTCGTGAAGTTCTTCGACTCGGCGGTCGCCGTCCTCTTCAAGCTGACCGACTACGTCATGTCCCTCACGCCGCTCGGCGTCTTCGGCGCGATGGCGGGGGCCGTCTCCCACCACGGCCTCGGCGTCCTCGGGAGCTACGTCAAGCTCGTCGGCTCGCTCTACGCGTCCCTCGTGGTGTTCGTCCTGGTCCTGATGCTGCCGGTGCTGCTGATCATCGGCGTGAAGGCCCTCGACTTCTTCCGGGCGATCCGCGAGCCGTTCATGATCGCGTTCTCGACCGCCTCGTCCGAGGCGGCGCTCCCGCGCGCCCTCGAGAAGGTCGTCGAGTTCGGCGTCCCGAAGAGCGTCGCCGGATTCGTCCTCCCGGCGGGCTACAGCTTCAACCTCGACGGCTCGACGCTCTACATCTCGCTCGCGGCGCTCACGATCGCGCAGGCGGCGGGGCGCCACCTCTCGTGGACCGAGCAGATCCTGATGATGCTCACGTTCATGCTGACGTCGAAGGGGGTCGCCGCGGTGCCGCGCGCCTCGCTCGTCATCATCGCGGCGGGGTGCGCGGCCTTCAACCTGCCGGGCGAGGCGGGCGTCGCGATGATCCTCGCCGTCGACGAGCTGATGGACATGGCGCGGACCTCGATCAACCTCGCCGGGAACTGCCTCGCGGCCGTCGTCGTGGCGAAGTGGGAGGGTGTCTTCGGCTCGGAGAAGAACGGGGCTGGCGAGGGCCCGGCCGCGGCCTAGGCGGGTCCGGGGAGGACGTCGTCCACGGTCACGCCGGCCATGCAGGCGTGGTCGAGCGGGCAGCGCTTGAAGCGGCACGGCGCGCACGCGACCCGGCGACGGACGACGCGCAGGCGGACGGGGAGCCCGTCGGGGCGCGGCCCGTCCCAGGGGCGGGTGGCGTCGGGGTCGGTCGGGCCGAAGACGACGGTCGTCGGCGTCCCGGCGGCGTTCGCGAGGTGGGCGAGGCCCGAGTCGTTGCCGACGAAGAGCTCGGCCTCGGCGACGACGCCGAGGACGTCGGGGAGCGAGGTCTTCCCGGCGAGGTCGACGACGCGCGCGGGGGCGGCGAGCGCGGCGACGCGGGCGTTCATCCCGGCCTCGGCCGCGCTCCCGAGGAGGACGACGGGGAGGCCGCGCTCGGCGTCGAGCCGCCGGAAGAGCTCGGCGAAGCGCTCCCCGCTCCAGCGCTTGGCCTCGTGGGCGAAGGAGGCGACGTGCGCCGCCGCGAAGGGGCCGGAGGCGAGGCCGGCCTCGGAGAGTTTCTCGCGCGCCGCGCGGCGGACGGGCTCCGGTACGGGGAGCGTCGCGTCGGGGACGGCGGGGAGCGGGGCCCCCGTCGCGGCGACGAGGCGGAGGTGGCGGAAGAGCTCGTGCTCGCCGACGCGCGGTTCGAACTCGACCGGGTGCGTCAGGAGAGGGGCGCGGAGCTCGCCGCGGTAGCCCCAGCGCTCGGGGATCCCGGCCTGCCAGGCGGCGAGCGCCGTCGCGAAGCTCCGCGGGAGGAGGATCGCGCGGTCGAACGCCTTCTCGCGGAGCTCCGCCGCGAGGAGGGCGCGCCCCTCCCGGCCGGCGTGGCGCCCCTTCGGCTCCTCGACGAGAACCTCGTCCACCTCGGGGAGGAGGCGGTAGAGCTCGGCGACCCAGGGGCGCGCGAGGACGGCGAGGTGGTCCCCGTCGTGGTGCGCGCGGAGGGCCCGGAGCGCGGGGAGCGAGATGACGACGTCGCCCACCCAGTTGGTGGCGCGGAGGAGGATCCTCACCGCGTCGAGGATAATCGACCGATGCGTCCGGCCGTCTCCGTCGTCTTCATGGTGAAGGACGAGGCCGACCGGCTCGGCCCCGCGCTCGACTCGGTGAGGTGGGCCGAGGAGGTCGTCGTCGCCGACACCGGCTCGACCGACCAGACCGCCGAGCTGGCCCGCGCGGCCGGCGCGCGCGTCGCGTCGATCCCGTGGGAGGGGTACGTCGGCTCCCGCAACCGGGCGCTCGCCCTCGCGACGCACGACTGGGTCCTCTTCCTCGACGCGGACGAGCGGGTCACGCCCGAGCTCGCCGCGGAGGTCGCGGCGGCCGTCGGGGCGCCGGGCGGGGCCGCGGGCTTCCGGATGCCGCGCCTCGCCCACGTCGGGGCGAAGCCGATCCGGCACGGCGTCTGGTGGCCCGACCGCAAGCTCCGGCTCGGCCTCCGCTCGCGCGGCTTCCGAGCGGCGGGCGCGCGGGTTCACGAGGTGATCGAGGTCGACGGCGCGGTGAGGGACCTCGCCGCGCCGCTCCTCCACTTCCCCTACCGCGACCTCTCCGACGCCCTCCGGAAGATCGTCTCCTACGCGCGCCTCTCCGCGGAGGAGCGCCTCGAGAAGGGGGCTCGCGGCGGCTTCGCCGGGTTGATGCTGAGGCCGCCGGTCGAGCTCCTCCGGAGCCTCGTCCTCAAGCGCGGGTTCCTCGACGGGCGCGCGGGCGTGGCGGTCGCGCTCTTCCACGCGCTCTACTACCTCCTCCGGGCCGGGTTCCTCCTCGAGGGAAGCGAGCGGGAGAGGGCGGCGCGGCCGCGCTGAGGCTCAGCGCGCCCCGACGGGAACGGGCGCGAGGCCGGCGGGGTCGTTCGTCGCGTTGTCGATCCGCGCGACGGACGCGACGACGGAGCCGCTCCCGGGCGCCACGACGAGCGTCGCCCCCTCGACGTCGGCCGGGGTGAAGAGGCGGACGAACGAGTCGAGCTGGACGACGCGCCCGGCGCCGACGTCGACGTCCCGCTCGCCCCTCGGGCCGTCGGAGGCGAGGAGGAGGAGCCGGACGCGCGCGGAGGCGCCGGCCGTCGCCGCGAGGACGAGGTTCGAGCGGGCCGCGGCGGACTCGTCGACGCCCGCGAAGGCGACGGCGCGGCCCGGCGCCGCCTCGGCGCCCGCGGGGACGCACGGGAGGTCCTGCGAGGAGGGGCCGGTCGCGGGCGAGCTCCGCGTCACCGCGAGCGGGAGGACGGGGGCGTCGGCCGAGAGGAGGAGGGCTCCCGCGCCCGGCGCCTTCGAGGGGAAGAGCGTCGCGAGGAGGTCGTCGACGAGGCGGACCTCGCCCGCGGAGAGGGGGAGCCGCGCCGTCTCGGCCGCGCTCCCGTCCCGGGGGAGGAGCGTCGCGTCGACGGCGGCGCCGGCCGGGGCATGGAGGAAGAGGTCGCTCGTGAAGTACGCGCCGTTGCGACCGGGCGCCGAAGCGACGGCGGGGACCGCCCAGGCCCTCGCCGCGCCGGCGAGCGGGAGGGCCGGGACTCGCCACGGGTCGTTCGTCGCGGAGTTCGAGATCGCCGTGCCGTAGAGCTGGACGCGTCCCGCCTCGACCCGGACGCGGACCGCGGCCGCCCCGGGCCACGCGGCGAGGAGGTCGTCGAGCTGCGTGCGGCGGAGGGCCGGGAGCGAGACGGGGATGGAGCGGAGGACGGCGCCCCCCGCGCCGAGGAGCTCGACCTCGGCCTCCGCGGCCTCGAACGGCGCGAAGAGCGAGACGTTGAGGCGCTCGGCGCCGCCGCCGGGCGGCGCGAAGAGGAGCGCGCGCTCGCCGGCCGCGAGGACGCTCTCTCCGGCCGCCGCGACGGGGAAGGAGAGGCCGTACGTCCCCGCCGCCGCCTCGTTGAAGACGCGGAGCGAGGCGACGACGGACGGCGCGTCGCCCGAGACGACGCGGAGGCGGAGCGGCGCGGCGAACGGGCCGTCGCTCGCGACGAGCGCCTCGGCCGGGCGCGCGCGGCTCGAGGAGGGCGGAAGCTCCACCGTCGCCGGGAGCGACGCCCCGTCGAGGAGGAGCGCCTCGAGGACGACCGGCGAGGCGGAGACGTTGCCGAGCGAGAGGATGGAGCGGAAGCGCGCGCCGCTGGCGCCGTCGGCCCGGACGAGCGCGGGGACGAGGAGGTCTCCCTCGCCGACGGGGCCGGGCGGGGCGGGCGCCACGACGAGGAGCGAGCCGGCGCCGGACGGGGCGAGGCCGGCGAGGGAGAGCCCGTCGGCCGTG
>JBDIBE010000122.1:0-8837 GCA_039812785.1 Thermoanaerobaculia bacterium
GACCGGCCCGGCGGGCGTCCCGACCGCCGCGGCGGACGGCGGGACGGACCCCGCCTCGGAGGCGACCGGCGGCCGCGGCGGCTTCGGGAGGATGACCGCGCCGAGGGCCGACTCCAGCTCGGCCATCAGCATGTCCTCCGCGGCGGGCCGCTTCGGCGCGGCGTCCCCCGGCGCGGCGAGCGGCTCGACCCCGGCGAGCTCCGCCTCGAGGTCGATCGCGGTCGCGTAGCGCTTGGCCGGGTCCTTCCTGAGGGCCTTCATCACGACGGCCCGCAGGCCCGCCGGGACGTCGGGCTGTTTCGACAGCAGGTCGGGGACCGGGTCGTTGATCTGCTTCATCGCGACGGCGATCGGGCTGTCGCCGTTGAACGGGAGCTGCCCCGTGAGCGCCTCGAACGCGATGATGCCGATGGAGTAGATGTCGGAGCGCGCGTCGACCGGCCGGCCCGAGGCCTGCTCGGGCGACATGTACTGCGGCGTGCCGAGGATGATCGAGTCGAGAGTGAAGCCGCCGCCGAGGTTCCAGCGCGCGAGGCCGAAGTCGACGATCGCGACGGCGCCGTTCTCGTCGACGATGACGTTCTGGCTCTTCAGGTCGCGGTGGACGATCCCGTGCTCGTGGATCGCCGCGCAGCCCCGCGCGATCTGGCGCAGGATCGGGAGCGTGCGGGCCGGAGGGATCCGCCCCTCCTCGTGGATCATCGTCCAGAAGTCCTTCCCGGGGACGAACTCCATGGTGATGTAGGGGTAGGGCCCGCTGAACCCGAAGTCGTACATCCGCGCGACGTTCGGGTGCTTGATCTTCCGGTTCAGGTTGATCTCGCGCTTGAACCGCGCGAGGACGGCCTCGTCGTCCTTGACGAGGTCGGGCGAGAGGACCTTGATCGCGACGATCTCGTCGAGCTCGAGGTCGCGCGCCTTGTAGACGATCCCGACGCCCCCCTGTCCGAGCGTCTCGACCCACTCGTAGCGGGGGACGCCGTCGAAGAACTTCTTCCGGAGGGTCTCGGCCTTCATCGGGCGCGTCTCGCCCCCGAAGCATAGTGGGATTCCGCCGAGGGATCGACCGGGATCGGGAGGAAGGACCCCGGCGCGCCGGGGACGAGGGCCGTCAGACGGCCCTCATCACCAGGCAGGCGTTCGTCCCGCCGAACCCGAACGAGTTCGAGAGGGCCGCCCGGACGCGGACCTCGCGGGCGACGTTCGGCGTGTAGTCGAGGTCGCACTCGGGGTCGGGCGTCGTGTAGTTGATCGTGGGCGGCAGGACGCCGCGCCTCACCGCGAGGGCGAGGACGCCCGCCTCGTAGCCGCCGGCGGCGCCGAGGAGGTGCCCCGTCATCGACTTCGTCGAGGAGACCGGCACGGACCGCGCGCCCTCCCCGAAGAGCCTCTTGAGGGCGATCGTCTCGATCCGGTCGCCGTGGGGCGTGGAGGTCCCGTGGGCGTTGACGTAGCCGATCTCCGAGGGGTCCATCCCGGCGTCCTTCAGGGCGTTCCGCATGACGCGGAAGGGCCCGTCGCCGTCGTCGGAGGGAGCCGAGATGTGGTGGGCGTCGCCCGACATCCCGTAGCCCGCGAGCTCGGCGTAGATCGCCGCGCCCCGCCGCACGGCCTGACCCATCTCCTCGAGGACGAGGACCCCCGCCCCCTCCCCGAGGACGAAGCCGTCGCGGTCCCTGTCCCACGGGCGCGACGCGGCCGCCGGGTCGTCGTTGCGGGTCGAGAGGGCGCGCATCGAGGCGAAGCCGCCGACCGCGAGCGGGGAGACGACCGCCTCCGTCCCGCCCGCGATCATCGCGTCCGCGTCGCCGCGCCGGATGATGTTCACGGCGTCGCCGATGGCGTGCGCCGAGGTGGCGCACGCCGTTACGGTCGCCGTGTTCGGGCCCTTCGCGCCCGTCAGGATCGAGATGAGCCCGGAGGACATGTTCGCGATCAGCCCCGGGATGAAGAAGGGGCTGATGCGGCGCGGCCCCTTCTCGAGGAGCGTCTTGTGGGTCTCCTCGATGAGGGGGAGGCCGCCGATCCCCGAGCCGATGCAGACCCCCACCGCCTCCGCGTTCTCCCCGGTGATCGGGAGGCCCGACTCGGCGAGCGCCTCCTTCGCCGCGGCGACCGCGTAGTGGACGAAGGTGTCGAACTTCTTGATCTCCTTCCGGTCGAGGAAGAGGGCCGGGTCGAAACCCTTCACCTCCCCCGCGATCCGGCAGGCGTAGTCCGACGCGTCGAACCGGGTGATGGGGCCGATGCCCGACCGCCCCGCGAGGAGAGCGTCCCAGTTCTCCTCACGCGTCAGGCCGACGGGCGAGACGAGTCCGATCCCCGTGACGACGACCCGGCGACGACCCCGGGCGTCGAGATGGTCCATCCGGGCCGTCACGCGGGGTCTCAGGCGGGCTTGGCGTGCGACTCGATGTAGGAGACGGCGTCCTTGACCTTCTGGATCTTCTCGGCGTCCTCGTCCGGGATCTCGATGCCGAAGGCTTCCTCGAAGGCCATCACGAGCTCCACGGTGTCGAGCGAGTCGGCGCCGAGGTCGTCGACGAAGCTGGCCTCGGGCTTGACCTCCTCGGCCTGGACCCCGAGCTGCTCGACGATGATGCTCTTGACCTTTTCCTCAATCGAGTTCGACATTCAACTCCTCCATCTTGTGGCGGAAACCGGTGGATTCTGTATGGCTTTCCCGCCGTTTTCAAGCTCGCGCAAGTCTCTCTCCCGTCATGGGATGAGGAGACCTCCGCTGACGTTGACCACTGTTCCGGTGACGTACGAGGCGAGGTCGGAGGCGAGGAAGAGGACGGCGCCGGCGACGTCCTCCCCCGTCCCGAGCCTCCCGAGGACGATCTTCTCGGCGAGCGCCTTGCGCTGCTCGTCGTTCAGGGCGCCCGTCATCGCCGTCTCGACGTAGCCGGGCGCGACGGCGTTCACGGTGATCCCGCGGGAGCCGATCTCGCGCGCGAGCGACATCGTGAAGCCGACGACCCCCGCCTTGGCGGCGGCGTAGTTCGCCTGGCCGGGGTTCCCCATCAGGCCGACGACCGACCCGACGGTGACGATCCGGCCGGCGACCCTCTTCTTCATCATCAGCTTGACCGCCTCCTGCGTCACGAGGAAGACGCCGGTCAGGTCCGTCGCGATGACCCGGTCCCAGCTCTCCTTCGACATCCGGAGGAGGAGGCCGTCGTCGGTGATGCCCGCGTTGTTCACGAGGACGTCGAGCCTGCCGTGGCGCTCGACGATCCCCCTGAAGACGGCCGACACCGAGGCCGGGTCGGCCACGTCGAGCCGGACGGCCTCGGCGGCCCCGCCCGACTCCGCGATCGAGGCGGCGACGGCGGCAGCCTTCTCCTCGCTCCGGGCGGCGACGAGGACCGTCGCGCCCGCCGCGGCGAGCTTCCGGGAGACGGCCTCGCCGATTCCCTGCGAGCCCCCGGTGACGAGCGCGATCTTCCCTTCGAGCGAAACGGCGAACGGCATCGGACACCCCCCTTTTCAGTCTTCGACGAGGTCGGCGGCGGTCGCGCCGGAGGCGGCGAGGAACGCGGCGCCCGGCATCTCGAGCTGGACGCCCCGCTGTCCCGCGGAAACGAAGAGGCGCGGCAGCGCCGCGGCCGACTCGTGGACGAAGAGGGGCATCGCCTTCCGCATCCCGAACGGCGAGCAGCCCCCCTTCACGTAGCCGGTCAGCTTCTCCATCTCGTCCGGGGAGGCCATCGCGACGGTCCGGTTCGCCGAGACGCGCGCGAGCTTCTTCAGCGAGAGCCGCGCCCCGGTCGGGATCACCGCGGCGAGCGGCCCGGTCCGGTCGCCTCTCGCCACGAGCGTCTTCCAGACCTCGCCCTCGGGGACGCCGAGCTTATCCGCCGCCTCCTCGGCGGTGAAGTCCGCCGCGGCGAAGGTCCGGAGCGCGTAGGCGACCTTCCGCGCGTCGAGGACGCGCGTGGCGTTCGTCGTCGTCTTCGCGGTCATCCGGCGAGGAGCTTCCCGATCCCCTCGGCGTCCGAGGTCGTCCTCACGGGCCACTCCTTCGCGATCCGCTTCGCGAGCCCCGAGAGGACCGTGCCCGGGCCGACCTCGATCGCCCCGCCGGCCGCGTCGCGCGAGAGGCGCTGGACCGTCTCGACCCACCGGACGGGCGAGCAGACCTGGCGCCTCAGCGCCTCGCGCGCCTCGGCTCCGGAGAGGTTCGCGAGGACGTCGACGTTCGTGACGACCGGGACCTCGAGGTCGGAGAAGGGTGCGGCGTCGAGGTAGGGCGAGAGCTTCTCCTCGGCCGGCTTCATCAGGGCGCAGTGGAACGGGGCGGAGACGGGGAGCGGGAGGACCCGCTTCGCCCCCTTCTGCTTCAGGAGCTCGCCCGCCTTCGCGACGGCGTTCGCCGTCCCCGCGATGACGGTCTGCTCCGGGGAGTTGAAGTTGGCCGGGGAGACGACCTCCCCCGTCGCGGCCTCGGTCTCGGCGCACGCCTCGGCGACCGCCGGCCCGTCGAGCCCGATGACGGCGCCCATCGCGCCCTGCCCCGCGGGGACCGCCTCCTGCATGAAGGTGCCGCGGCGGTGGACGAGGACGACGGCCTCCTCGAGGGTGAGCGCGCCCGCGGCGACGAGCGCCGACCACTCGCCGAGCGAGTGCCCGGCCATGAGCGACGGCGCGAGGCCGCGCGCCTTCAAGACCTCGAAGACGGCGACGGAGTGGACGAGGATCGCGGGCTGCGTCACCGCCGTCTGCTTCAGCTCCTCGTCGGTCCCCTCGAACGAGACGCGCGAGATCGCGAGGTGGAACGGCGCGAGGGCGGCGTCGGCCCGCTCGTAGACGGCGCGGGCCTCGGGGAAGGCGGCGGCGAGGTCGCGCCCCATCCCGGCGTACTGCGAGCCCTGGCCGGGAAAGAGGAAGGCGAGCGCGCCCACGGCTACCACCTCACCAGCGCCGCGCCCCAGGTGAGGCCGGCCCCGAAGGCGGTGAAGAGGATCAGGTCGCCGCGCTTGACGCGGCCGTCCCGGACCGCCTCGTCGAGGGCGATCGGGATGGAGGCGGCGCTCGTGTTGCCGTAGCGCTCGATGTTCACGATGCAGCGCTCCCTCGGGATCCCGAGCCGCTCGCCGACGGCCTGGATGATCCGGTCGTTCGCCTGGTGCGGGACGAGCCAGGAGACCTCGCCGGGCTCGAAGCCGCTCTCGTTGAGCACGTCGCGGCAGACGTCGACCATCGAGCGGACGGCGAGCTTGAACGTTTCGCCCCCCATCATCTTGATGAACGGCAGGCGCTGCTCGAGCGTCTCGGGGCGCGTCGGCGGGAACGAGGAGCCGCCGCCCGGCATCTGGATGAAGCAGGCCCCCTCGCCGTCGCTCCGGATCGTCGAGGCGAGGACGCCGCGGTCGGACTTCGTCGCGCGGAGGAGCGTGGCCCCCGCGCCGTCGCCGAAGAGGACGCAAGTGCCGCGGTCGGTGTAGTCGGTGTACCGCGTAAGGAGCTCTCCCCCGACGAGGAGGACGTTCTTCGCCTTTCCGGCCTGCACGAGCCCGTCGGCGATGTGGAGCCCGTAGAGCCAGCCGGAGCAGCCGGCGTTCTGGTCCCAAGCGGCGGCCTTCTTCGCCCCGAGCTTCTGCTGGACGATGCAGGCGGCCGAGGGGATCGGCTGGTCCGGGCTCACGGTCGCGACGAGGATCGCGTCGAGGTCCTTCGCCTGGACTCCGGCGCTCTCGAGCGCCTGGGTCCCGGCCATCACGCAGAGGTCGGAGAGGGTCTCGCCGTCCGCGGCCATGTGCCGCTCCCGGATCCCCGTCCGCGTCGTGATCCACTCGTCCGACGTGTCGACGAGCTTCTCTAGGTCGGCGTTCGTCAGGACCTTCGCGGGTACGGCGCGGCCCGTGCCGGCGATCGCGGCGTGGAACATGTTCCCTCTCCTTCTCTCAGCGGGCGGGCGCGGTCGAGGATATCTCGCGGGCCTTGGCGCGGATCTTCTCGGGAATCCGGCGCCGCGCGAAGTCGGCGACCGCCTTGATGCCGTTCCGGACGGCGCGGGCGTTCGAGCTGCCGTGCCCGATGAGGACGGCTCCCTTCACGCCGAGGAGCGGCGCGCCGCCGTACTCCGTGTAGTCGAGCCTCTTCTTGAACGCGCGGAAGGCGTCCCGCGTCAGGAGGAACCCCATCGAGGCCTGGAGGCTCCGGGTGATCTCCTGCCGGAGCGCCTCCTCGACGAGCCGCGCGAGGCTCTCGGAGGCCTTGAGGACGACGTTCCCGGTGAAGCCGTCGGTGACGACGACGTCGACGTCGACGTTCCCCCCGTAGACGTCCCGCCCCTCGCAGTTGCCGACGAAGTTGAGCCCCGAGCGCCGGAGGACGCCGAAGACCTCCCGCGTCGTCCCGGTCCCCTTCTCCTCCTCCTCCCCGACGGAGAGGAGGCCGATCTTCGGCCGGGCGATGCCGAGGACCTCCTGGGCGTAGAAGTGGCCCATCAGCGCGAACTCGAGGTAGTGCTCGACCCGGCACGAGACGTTCGCGCCGACGTCGAGGAGGAGCCGCCGCCGCCCGAGGCCGGGCAGGATCGCCGCGAGGGCCGGGCGGTCGATTCCCTCGACGACTCCGAGGACCGAGCGCGCCGTGACCATCGCGGCGCCGGTGTGCCCGGCGGTGAAGAGGCCCTCCGCCGCCCCGTCGCGGACGAGCTCCGCGGCGACGCGCACCGAGGCGCGCGGCTTCTTCCGGAGGGCCGTCGTCGACGGCTCGTCGAAGCCGACGACGTCCTCGGCGTCGACGACGCCGAGGCGGCTCCCGCGGTAGCTCGTGGCGCGGAGGATCGGCTCGATCTCGCGCCGGCGCCCCACAAGGAGGAGGTCGAGACCGAAGTCGACGGCCGCGGCGACGGCCCCTTCAACGGCGGCACGGGGGGCGTTGTCTCCCCCCTGGGCATCGACGGCGAGGGCCATTCCGGGCGCGACGCGAAGGTCGCGGTCAGCTCTTCTGGGCGCCGGACGCGACTTCGCGACCGCGGTAGTGGCCGCACTCGGGGCAGACGCGGTGCGGGGTCTTCGAGGCGCCGCAGCTCGGGCACTTGGAGAGGCCCGGCTCCTTCAGGAAGTCGTGCGCCCTCCGCATGTCGCGGCGGGTCTTGCTGTGACGGTGCTTCGGATTCGGCATGGCAGTTCACCTCATCGGGGTTCGTGGATTCGGGGAAACGTCTCCGGGCGGCGGCGGCGGCGACGGCCTCAGGTGAGGAGCGACTTGAGCTTCGCGAGCCTTTCGTCGCCCTCTTCCCGGCAATCGCACGGCGCGGCGTTCCGGTCGGTCCCGCAGCGCGGGCAGAGGCCCTTGCAGTCGGGCCGGCAGAGCGGCTTCAGGGGGATCTCCAGCTGGACGAGCTCCTCGACGAGCGGGTCGAAGGGGACGACGAAGTCCTCGTACCAGACGACCTCGAGGTCCTTCGCGGTCAGCTCCGTCTCGTCCTCCGTCGGCTTCCTGTGCGCGGGCGCGAAGACCCAGGAGACCTCACCCGTGCTGGAGAAGGGGACGGGCGCGAGGCAGCGCGAGCAGCTCGCCTGCCCGGCGACCGAGAGCGTGCCGGCGAGGACGAAGCCCGGGTCCGCCTTCTGGAGGATGCCGGAGAACTCGACGGGCTCGAGCGAATGCAGCTCGGTCCTCTCGAGCCGTCCCGGCGGGACCTCGAGCCTGCATGAAAGAGCCACAGGCGCCTCGAGCGCCTCTTCGAGGTTCAGCTCCATCTCGACCCCTCCTTGCGGAGGGCCGGGGAGTGTAGCACGCGGTCCCGGTGCGCCCCGGAACGGGTCGGGAGGGTCCGCCGAAGGCCGGAGGGCCGCTTTCGCCCGCGGTACCATGCCTCGATGCGCATCGCCGTCGACGCCCGCTCGCTCTCGGGCGAGAGGACCGGCGTCGGGCGCACGCTGGAGGGGCTATACGGGGCCTTTTCGGTCCTCTACCCGTCCGATTCCGTCGTCCTCCTCTCCCCGCGGCCCCTCGCCCTGCCCGCCGCGCTCGAGGGCCGGGTCGAGGTGCGGCCGCCGACGCGGCCCCGCCTCCCCGGAACCCTCTGGCTCCAGTCCGTCGCCCCCCTCGAGGCCGTTGCGGAGAGGGCGGACCTCTTTCACGGGCCGCTCGGGATCCTCCCCCTCGCCGCCCCGATGCCGGGGGTCGCGACGATCCACGACCTGACCCCCGTCCTCTTCCCGGAGTGGCACGACCGGAAGAACGTCGCCGGCTTCGCCCCCCTCCTCCCGGCGACGGTCCGGCGCGCCGCGCGTCTCCTCTGCGTCTCGGCCGCCACGCGCGACGACCTCCTCCGCGCCTGCCCCGAGGCGGAGGGGAAGGCCGTCGTCGTCCCGAACGGGCTCGTCCCGCCCCCGCCCCACGCCGGGCCCGGTCCCGGCCCCTGGCCGCGCCCCTACGTCCTCTCGATCGGCACCCTCGAGCCGCGGAAGAACCACGCGCGGCTCGTCCGGGCGATGGAGTCGATCTGGGACCGCAGGACCGACTTCCCCGACCTCGTCCTCGCGGGGGGCGGGGGGTGGGGGATGCCCGGCTTCACGGAGGCGCTCGCCCGCTCCCGTCACGCCGCCCGGATCGCCGCGCTCGGATGGGTGAGCCCCGAGCGCGCCGCCGCCCTCCTTCGCGGCGCGCGGCTCCTCGCCTACCCGAGCCTCTACGAGGGGTTCGGCCTCCCCGCCCTCGAGGCGATGGCCGAGGGGATCCCCGTCGTCGCCTCGTCGTCCTCCTCCCTCCCCGAAGTCGTCGGCGACGCCGGCCTCCTCCCCGACCCGCGCGACGTCGCCGCGATCGCCGCCGCGATCGAGCGCGCCCACGACGACGCGGCGTTCCGCGCGGCG
>JBDIBE010000123.1:0-8829 GCA_039812785.1 Thermoanaerobaculia bacterium
GGCCGCCGCGGACGAGGCGCGGAGCTGCTGGAGCGCCCCCGCCTCGTCCCCGAGCTCCATGAGCGCCACGCCGAGCCAGTAGTGGGGATCGTAGTAGTCGACCTGGTGACGGCTCGTCCCGAACCGCTCCTGGGGCTTCTCGTGCCCCGTCGCGAGGGCCTCCCGGAGCTTCGGGACGGCCTCCTGGAATCGCCCCTTCTCGACGAGCTCGCGTCCCTCGGCGAAGGGCCGGGCGGCCTGGTCACGCGGTAAAATGGATTGCTGCGGTGCCGAAAGGCCCCTCCCCGGGATCGCCGAGAGCAGCGCGAACCCGGCCGCCAGCGCGGCGCGTGAGAACGCGCGTGGGGTGGAGGGGGCGGGAGGACACTTCATGCAGGCGCGCCGTCCCCCAGTTTAGCGGCGGGGCGCCCGGAGAGGATGACGACGATGTCCCGAGCCCAAGCGACGTTCCAGGCCGCCCTCGTCGCGGCGGGGGTCCTCGTGTCGTTCCCCGGCGCCGCGCAGGGCGGGGCCTGCCCGCCTCCGGCCCCGGTCCTGTCCGGCCCTGCGACCGCGAGCCTCTTCGAGGGCTATACGATCACCTGGAACGACGTCCTCTCCCCGCGCTCCTCGGGCCAGTCCGACGTCTACGTCGTCCAGCGCTCGGAGGACGCGAAGTTCGCGTCGGGCGTCGAGAGCTTCCAGACGGCCCGCACGACGGCGACCTTCCCGGCCCCGCTCGGCGCGCCGCGGACGCTCCACCACCGCGTCATCGCGAAGTCGTACTGTGGCGGGCCGACCGCGCTCCAGGTGGAGTCGAAGGCCCTCTCGATCGCCTTCAAGGCGATGTGCCCGTCGCCGGGCGCGGCGACCGCGCCGTCGGTGAGCCCGGCGGCGCCCCCCGTCTTCACGACCTACGTCGTCTCGTGGGACACGGCCGGCGCGGGCGAGCCGGGGCCGGGTGTCGGGGGCGAGAGCCTCCGGTTCCGCCTCCGGCGGATCGGTCCGAGCGAGCTCACGGAGTCGATCATGGAGGGCGGCTCGGCCGCGTTCGCGGACGGACCGGGCGAGTTCGTCTACCAGGTCCGGATGGAGAACGCCTGCGGCGAGGCCGGCGCGTGGTCGTCGCCGACGCGCGTCGTCGTCGGCCAGACGAAGACGTCCGCCCTCGTCCTCGTCTCGGGCCCGAAGCCGACGATCCTCGGATACGCCGGCTCGACCGAGATGAAGGCCGTCGTCCGGAACGTCGGTAGCGAGGACCTCGACGTGAGGGCCGAGGCGCCCGCGGGCGTCCTGGCCGCCAGCCCCGCCGCCTTCCGCCTCGCGGCGGGAGAGAGCCGCGCCGTCTCCGTCGGCGTCCTCCGGCTTCCCGAGAAGGGGAGCCCGCTCCACTCCGGGATCGAGCTCGTCGCGACGGGAGTCTCGCTGCGCATCCCGATCGACGTCGCCACGGACGGATCGGGGGCGGACGGGCCGGTCGGCTGGGACTCCGACGCCGCCGACGTCGACCGGGCGGGGAGCCGCATCCTGCGGACGCTCGTGAACCCCGGCGCGCGGCCGGCGACGATCGTCACGTCCGTCTCGGCCGACTGGATCCGCCTTGTGGCCCCCGACGGCGCGGCCTGGGACCGGCCGCTCGCGCCGGGAGAGGTCCGCCCGGTCTGGATCGACGTGGACCGGAGCCGGCGGCGGGCGGCCATCGGCACGGAGGTCGCGACGGTCACGGTCGTGACCGCCGGGCACGCCGGCCTCTCGAAGAGCCTGAGCGTCATCGACGACGGCCCGCTCGTCACGGCCGGAGGGACTCCGGGCGAGGGGCCGGTCGACGCGTCCGAGGTGCCCCCGCTTCACCTGCTGAAGAGCCGGCTCCTGTTCCCCTCGCTGCCGAACGCGGTCGACGCCCTCGGCGCGGGGCGCTACACCTCCGACGTCTGGCTCTCCAACGTCGACGCCCTCTCGCCGATCAAGGTCGTCATGACGCTGACGCCGACGGGCCAGGGGGCCTCCTCCACGGGCGTGAAGTTCTTCATCTTCAGCCTCGGGCCCGGGGAGACGCGTCGCTTCCGCAACGTCGTCGGCACCCTGTTCGGGTACGAGGGGGCCTGCTCCCTCGACGTGAGCTCCACCTCGACGACGCTCTCGGCGACGGCGATGGTCAACAACAAGCCGCTCGTCCCGCTCGTGGCCGGGAAGACGGCCGCCCTGGGAGCGGCCGTCGCGGGGACGGTGCTCACCACCGGCGAGTTCGGGTTCGAGATGCGGCCGGTTGCCGTCGGCGAAGGAGCCAGCGCGTCCGACCCGACGTTCGTCGTGTCGGGCCTCCAGCACGACGCGGCGAGGCGGACGAACCTGATCCTCCGCGAGACGACCGGGAACGAGACGGTCGTGAGGATCGAGCTCTTCGGCCCCGACGGCGATCCCGTGCAGAAGGACGGGGCGCCCGTCGCCTTCGAAAAGCCGGTCCCGGCGTTCGGCTCGCTCCAGGTGAACGACGCCGACCTCTTCCCGCAGGGCGTGATGGCCGGGAGCGCCTGGGCGAGGCTGACGTTCGTCGCCGGCGTCGTCGACACCCTCGGCCGGAACAGGGGCGCCGTCGTCCCGTTCGCCACGGTGATCGACGCCGGTACGCAGGACGCCTCCCTTCGCGTGGGCGTCTCGACGACCGCGCTCGCCCCGATCCGGCCCGACGCTCCGGCGCTCCGCGGGGCGTCGGCCCTCTCCGCGGCCCAGGCGACCGTCGACAGGGAGCCGCTCTACTTCCCGGCGGCTCACGTCACCGGAGCGGCGCTCTCCACCGGGAGGACGCCGCGGTGGCGGACCCGCGTCACGCTCTCGAACGTCAGCACGACCGAGCAGCGGAACCTGCGCCTCCGGTTCCAGGACAAGAGCGGGCAGCTGCCGCCCGGGACGGCGCTCACGTCGACCGTCGCCCTCCTGCCGCGGGTGTCGATCCGGATCGACGACGTCCTGGAGGACTCCTTCCTCGTCCCGTCGGACGCGGGAGTCTGGGGGACGGTCTCCGTCGACAACTCGATCCGGTCGGACGGGTCGTGGGACTTCACGTGGACCGACGTCGACGTCCAGACCGAGACCTACACCGCCGACACGGAGG
Source organism: Thermoanaerobaculia bacterium (assembly GCA_039812785.1). Classification (GTDB taxonomy): domain Bacteria; phylum Acidobacteriota; class Thermoanaerobaculia; order UBA5066; family UBA5066; genus UBA5066. Next base: position 3,092 of record JBDIBE010000123.1, read on the forward strand.
ACCCCGCCCTCGGCGAGTTCCGGACGGGCATGGAGGGCTACTCCTTCCGTCACGGCTACTCCTCGTACCAGTCGAACCTCGGCACCGTCCTGATCGACGGCGCCGAGACGTCGCCGCGCAACCGGACGAACCTGATCCTCCAGGAGGTCGGCGGCGCGCCGTGCACGGTCGCCGTCGGCGTCTATCGGCCGGGGACCGTCGTCCCGATCGGCGTGACGGTCGTCGCCCTGAAGGCCGGGGACTACGTCTCGCGGGAGCTCTTCCGCGACCTGATGCAGCTCGACCTCGACGAGATCGTGGACGCCCGCGTCGTCGTAAGGCAGATCGAGGGCGACGGGGTGTTCATGGCCTTCGCCTCGAAGATCAACCTCGCGACGGGCGACCCGGCGAACGTCTTCCTCCGGCCGGCGTCCGCGGGGACGGGACGCTGAGGACGCCGCGGCGGGGGCGGGGTAACCTCTCGGGGCGGTGAAGCGCCCGCCGGAGGAAGACTGAACCCGCCCGCCGTCGAGAGGATCGCCCACTACCGTATCGTCCGCCGCGTCGGCCGGGGCGGGATGGGGATCGTCTACCGCGCCGTCGACGAGCGCGACGGCAAGACGGTCGCACTGAAGGTCATCCGCGAGACGGAGGTCTCGGGCGAGGAGTCGGCGCCCCACGTCGCGGAAGCGCGCGTCCGATTCACGCGCGAGGCGGAGATCCTCCGGGGGCTGCTCCACGCCAACGTCGTCACCTTCTACGAGATCGGCGAGGAGGACGGGACGCCCTACCTCGCGATGGAGTACCTCGAGGGGAAGCCGATCGGGAGCTATGCCGGGAGGCCCTTCACGGAGACGCTCCCGCTCCTGATCCAGGCCGCGAACGGCATGGAGTACCTCGCCTCGCGCGGCATCGTCCACCGCGACCTCTCTCCCGACAACGTCTTCGTCGTCGAAGGCCCGGGCGAGAAGACGGTCAAGCTCCTCGACTTCGGGATCGCCAAGCTCTTCGAGACGGCGGCGTCGGAGTCGCTCACGGCGACCGGCTTCTTCCTCGGCAAGGTCGCCTACGGCTCCCCCGAGCAGCTGGGCTCCCTCGGCCAGGGCGCGCCCCTCGACTGGAGGAGCGACGTCTACAGCCTCGGCGTCATCTTCTACCAGGTCCTCGCCGGGCGGCGGCCGTTCGAGGGGCGTGCGCCCGTCGAGTACATCGCCGCGCACCTCAACCTCCCGCCGCCCCCCGTCGCGGCGCCGGCGGAGTGCCCGCCGCTGCCGATGGCGCTCGTGCGGCTCATCGGGCAGATGCTCGAGAAGCGGCGCGAGGACCGGCCGCAGAGCTACCGGGAGATCACCGACCGCCTCGTCGCGATCCTGCGCGGGGAGGCCGCCGGCGCGACGGGCGAGGTCCCGTCCTCCGACGCCGCGCCCCGGACGAACGGCCGGAAGGGCCAGACGGCGCCGACGCAGCTCGTCGCGGGGCAGGCTCGCCGCCCCGCGTCTCCCGCGCGCAGGATGGCGGGCGTCGTCCTCGCCGCCGGGGCGCTGCTCGGCCTCCTGCTCTGGGGCGCCCTCACGCGAAAGGGCGCGGCTCCGCCCGCCGCCCCGTCGGCGGCGGTCGCCAGGCCGACCCGGGCGCCCGCGACCGCCGAGCTCCGGATCGCCTCCGTCCCGTGGGGCGCGGTCGTCTCGGTCGTCGACGTGAGGAGCGGGACGGCGCTCCCTCTCCCCGCGCCTGCCGACACGCCGCTCGTCCTCGCGGTCCCTCCCGGCCGCTACCGGGTCACCGTCGCCGAGACCGCGCCGGGGGCCCCCCGATTCGAGAGGGAGGTGGACGCCCAGGCCGGCGCGCCGGCCCTCGTCGCCCTGACCCTCCGTCCCGTCGAAGAGCTCCAGGAGGCCCTCCGATGAAAAGGCTCGTCCCCGCGCTCCTCCTCGCGCTCGCGGCCCCGGCTGCCGCGCAGGTGGAGTCCGCCCTCCTGTCGAAGGTGACGTTCAACCTCACGAACCCGGGAGGCAAGTCGCTGGCGATGGGGGGCGCCTTCACCGCGATCGCCGACGACGCGACCGCGGCCATCGCGAATCCCGCGGGCCTCGGCCTCCTCTCGTCGGTGGAGTTCGGGATCTCGGGGAAGCGGAGCGACGACGTCGTCGGCCTCGTCACGGCGCGCTCGACCGCGACGGGCTCGCTGACGACGCCCTACCCGGACGTCCGCGCCGTCAACTCCGACATCGAAGCGCGCGCCTCCGGGGTCGAGTTCGCGGGCGTGGTGATCCCCGTCTCGCGACGGCTCGTCGCGGCGGTCAGCTTCGCCGAGAACCTCCGCTTCGAGGGGGACCCGGGCTCCGAGGGGTACTCCTACATCGAGCTACGGGACAACCGCTCCGGCGGCTCGACGCGCCTCGACTATCTCTACGAGTTCCGCGAGTTCGGCGCCGTCTCGCTCCGCAACCGCCTGCTCGGGCTCTCCGTCGCCTACCGGGCGAGCGAGAGGCTCCGCTTCGGCGCCGGCGTGACGCTCAACCGGATGGAGCTCGACCTCCTCGGCGACGCCGGGGGCGCCCACCGGATCGTGAACACGAACTACCGGACGCCGACGGTCGTCGATACGCTCACGACGACGATGGCGGTCCGCGACCTCGACGGGAACACCCCGGGGTTCCTCGTCGGCGTCCACGCCGACCTCCTCCCGGACGGGAAGCTCACGGCGGGCGCCGTCTACCGTCAGACCGGGAAGGCCGACGGGACGTTCGTCCTCGGCGGGGACGTCCCCTCTCCCCTCTTCGGGCAGGAGGAGCGCGCCTTCTCGGCGCGCGTCCCGCGCGACGCCGCGCTCGGCCTCGCCGCACAGCCGCTTCCCGGGCTGACCGTCGCCGCCGAGGCGCAGTGGATCGCCTACGGCGACTTCATCGAGCCCGCCCTGCCGACGGTCTCCTACCGGGGCCTCGCGGGCCCGTTCCCGGGCTTCCCCGTGGTCGACCCGCCGATCCTCGCGACGCTCGCACCGCCGAGGGACGTGGTCGTTCCCCGCATCGGCGTCGAGTACGTCGCGAGCTCGGCGGACCTCCTCCTCGCGTTCCGCCTCGGCTACCACCGCGAGCCGGCGCGAGGCGTCACGGCCGACCTGAAGTACGTCGACGGGTCCGGGAACGCCTACGACATCGACGATCCCCCGTACTCCTCGAGCGTGAGGACGGTCTACGACGGCGGGAAGGGAGACGACCGCTTCTCGGGAGGCCTCGGGGCGACGGTCTCGCGGCGGGTCTCGTTCGACCTCGCGTTCGACGTCGGCCGTTCCTCGCGCGTCCTCTCGGCTTCGCTCTTCTACCGGTTCTGACCGCGGCGCCGCGGGCTCAGAGCGCCACGCCGCACGAGGGGCAGAACACGTCCCCTTCGGCCGCTTCGTGGAGGCAGATCTCGGTCCCGGGCGGCGTGGGAGGAGGCGCGGCCGCAGGCGCCGGCAGGACGGCCGGCTCGAGGACGAGCCAGCCGGTCCCGGAGTTGTTCACCGTCACCGAGGCGCGAACGCGGTGCCCGGCCCTCTCCAGGAGGATCCCCCCGGGATCCGACGGGCGGGGGGCCTGGCCGCGCGCGACGAGCCAGGCGAGGAGCGGTTCGAGGACTCTCCTCGAGAGCGGCCGCACCGAGAGGACGGCGCCCCCGGCGTAGGAGCGGACCACGGCAGCGTGGCCGTCCGGCCCGATCTCCACGGCCTGCGCCCCCTCGTCGAGGGCGTCGGCGAGGAGGGCCCGGCCGAGCCGGGCGAACGGGTCCTGCGGGTCGTCCTTCGGCTCGGGAGCCGGAGGCTCCTCGGGGACGGAAGGCCCGGGCGCGGGCGCGACCCGCCTCTCCCAGAGCTCGAGGGTGTCGTCGAGGATCGGGTCCGCCGTGACGTGGAGCCGCACGTCGCAGCCCGTCGACGCGACGAGCCCCGTCTCGAGGACGGGGTTCCCGGGATCGGCGACGGCGACGAAGAGGACGTCTCCTCGCCGCTCGAAGGGAAAGGCCCGAAGCCGCCTTCGCGCCTCGGCGGGGAGCGTGCCGACGGAGGCGGGGTCGGCCTCGGCGAGGCGCTCGCGGGAAACGCTCGGGAGCCCCGTCAGGCGGGCGAGGGCGTCGAGGAGGGCCTCCTCGCGGATCGCGCCGGTCTCGAGGAGGGCGCGGTCGATCGTCCCGCCGTGGACACGCCGCCAGTCCGTCGCCCTTCGAAGGCGCGAGAGGGTGAGGTCTCCGGACTCCGCGAGGATCTCCCCCAGCCCCGGCGGCACGTCTTCCTCCGACGGGGAGAGTTTACCGGGACCGGGGGAGAGCCCGCGCCGGGGCGGCTCAGCCGCGGGACCAGCATCCCCCGGCCGCGCCGGCGGCCATCCGGGCCTCGTCGGGGCGGAAGGAGGCGACGAGCCGCTGGGCGAGCGCCTCGAGCCGGTCGCGCGTCCCGTCGGCCCCCGCCTGCGCCTCGAACGCGGCGAAGTCCTCGAGCATCGTCTCGAACTCGACCGACGAGAGGACCCGCTGCGACATCGGGTAGAGGATGTTGTCCTCCTTCTGGATGTGCTGGCGCAGGAGCGGGACGAACCCGAGGGCCGACGCGAGGAACGTCGTCGCCTCGCCCGGGGCCACGGCGCCCGCGCCCGCGCCGACCGCGGCGATCGAGCCGACGAGCGCGCGCCCCTGGCGGTGCTCGTGGAGCATCACGGCGACCGGCCCCGACTCCTCCGAGAAGCCGCGCTCGACCATCCGCCGGAAGAGGATGTCCTCCTCCTTCCCGTGGTGCCAGGCGTCGGCGAAGCCGCGCAGGAAGTCGGCGTAGTCGCGGGCGACGGGGCGCTCCAGGGCGAGCCCGCCCTCGACCTCGATCGCGCAGGTCTCGAGCGAGCCGAGGACCTGCTCGATGAGCCGGTGCTCGTTCATCAGGATGGTGATGGGTCGGGTCATGGGGCCTCCTCGGTCATGTCAGTGGATGTCGTCATCCATTGAGTTGGGAAAAAAAGAGGGCCGGTCAGGGCGCGGCCTCGTGCTTCAGGTCGCGGAGCGTCACGCTCCGGAGCATCCGCTCGTACTCGGTGCGCACCTTCTCCCAGTGCGGGTGGAGGGGGCAGGGGTCCTCGGCGTCGCACTTGCCGAGCCCGAAGGCGCAGGCGTGCGCGTCGCGCTTCCCGTCGAACGTCTCGAGGACGGCGGCGATCGCCGTGCCGCCGGCCGACGGCTTCAGCCGGAAGCCGCCGCCCCACCCCTTCTGGCTCGTCACGAAGCCCCGCTTGCGGAGCTGCGCGAGGATCTTGGAGAGGTAGTTCGAGGGGATCCCCGTCTCGGCCGCGATCTCGCGCGCGAGGACCGGCCGGTCGCGGTGCGTCGCGAGGTAGCCGAGCGTGCGGAGCGCGTAGCGCGAGGTCTGGGAGAAGAGGGGCGTCGTCACTCAGTGGATGACTTTATCCGTTGAAATGCCGGCGCGCAAGAGGCCTCCCGCCGGCCCCGGGGAGCGGCTCCTCAGAGCTTCGCGCCCGGCCCCCCGGCCGGGAAGTACTCCCGCCAGCGGCGGTCGACGAGGGCGACGGTCGAAGGGTCGGGCTCGACGGTGCCGGGCATCCAGGGCTTCATCCGCGCGTCGAGGACGATCGGCGCCGTCCGGGCGAGCTGGTTCCTCACGACCTCCGTCCTCGCCGCGTGGACGTCGGCCCCCGGCTCGAAGCGGGTGAAGACGTGCCAGAGGAACGAGCGCGCGTCCCGCGCCGCGGCCTCGGCGTCGTCGACGAGGGCGACGA
>JBDIBE010000124.1:0-8765 GCA_039812785.1 Thermoanaerobaculia bacterium
TCTCGACGCGTGGATCTGGAAGGTGAGACCCGAGAACGCCGCGGCTGCCGAGGCCGTCGGCCTCCCCGCGCCGGCGACGCCTCCGGGGTGAGCGCGTGAGCCCGCTCGGGACGCACCTCCTCCTCGACCTCGCCGGCGCCCCCTTCGCGACGCTCGACGACCCCGCCGTCGTCGAGTCCGCGCTCGTCGACACCGTCGCGGCGATGGGGGCGCACGTCCTCGGGGTCCACCTCCACCGCCTCTCGCCCCAGGGGATCTCGGGCGTCGTCGTCATCTCCGAGTCGCACCTGACGATCCACACCTGGCCCGAGCGCGGCGAGGCCGCCGTCGACCTCTTCACGTGCGGCGACGCGGAGAGGGCGAGGGCGGCCGTCGCGGCGCTCGTGGCGCGGCTCGGGGCGACGGCCTCCACCCTGCGCGAGCTCTCGCGCGGGGCGGCCTGATCAGCCCTCGTCCGCCTCGCCCGCCTTCGCGAGCTTCTCGAGCGCCTTCTTCGGCCCGAAGACGACGAGCGTGTCGCCCCTCTCGAGGGCCGTCGCGGGCGAGGGGATGCCGACGAGGCGCTCGACCATCCGGGTCCCGAGACCGAGGATCCGCGTCTCGGGGACGATCCTCCGGATCGTGACGAGGGAGACGTCGAAGTCGGCCGGGAAGTCGATCTCGCCGACCTTCCTCCCGAGGAGCTCCTCGGGGACGCCCACTTCCCCGACCGCGTAGTCGGCCGAGAGGGCGAAGGAGTCGTAGAGCCCCTCGACCATGAGGCTCCCCGCGAGCCGCGCGACGGTCTCGTTCACCGGGAGGACGACCTCGTCGACGCCGATCGCCTCGAGGATCCGCTCGTGGCGGACCGTCGTCGCCCGGACGATGAGCCTCTTCACGCCGATCTGCTTGAGGCCGGAGACGGTGAGGAGCGCCGCCTCGAAGTCGCTCCCGAAGCTGACGACGACGGCGTCCATCTCGGAGATCCTCTGCTCGGCGAGGGCCTCGAGGTCGGTCGCGTCGAGGCGGACGGTGTGGGTGACGCGCTCGCGGAGGTCGTCGACCGCCTCCGCGCGCTCGTCGATGGCGAGGACCTCGGCGCCGCGCCGCGTCAGCTCGGCGGCGAGCTGCGACCCGAAGTTCCCGAGGCCGATGACGGCGAACTGTCGCGCCATGGCCCTACGTTACCAGCACGTCCTCGCGGGCGTACTCGTGCCGGGCGTCGGGGCGCTGGGGCGTCAGGGCGAGGACGCAGCCGAGGAGGCCGACCCTCCCGACGAGCATCAGCGCCGCGAGGAGGAGCTTCGCCGGCGGCCCGAGGGAGGCGGTGATCCCGGTCGACAGGCCGACCGTCGAGAGCGCCGACACGGCCTCGAAGGCGAGGTCGAGCGGGGGCTTCGCCTCGAGCGCGAGGAGGGCGAGGACCGAGACGGAGAGGAGGAAGACGGAGATGACGACGGTCGCGAACGCCCGCTGGATCGAGGCCTCGCCGATCCGCCGGCGGAAGAGCTCGACGCGCTCCTTCCCTCCGGCGATGGAGAGCACGGTCAGGAGCGCGACGGCGGCCGTCGTCGTCTTCACGCCGCCGGAGGTCGAGGCGGGCGAGCCGCCGATCCACATCAGGAAGAGGATCGCGAAGAGAGACGCGGGCGCGAGCCCGGCGAGGTCGACCGTGTTGAAGCCCGCCGTCCGCGCCGAGACGGAGTGGAACAGGGCCGAGAGGAGCCGCGGGCCCCGGCCCTCCCCGAGCGCCCCGCCCGCGGGCTCGAGGAGGAGGAGGGCGGCGGCGCCGCCCGCGAGGAGGACCGCCGACGTCGAGAGGACGAGCTGCGCGTGGAGGTCGAGGCGCCGCCTCCGCCGCGCGAGGAGCCCGCCGAGCGCCGCGAGGACGGGGAACCCGAGGCCTCCGGCGACGACGAGGGCCATGACGGTCGCCTGGACGGGGACGTTGTCCTTCAGGCCCGGCGCCGCGAGGTTCAGGCCGTGGAGCGCGAAGCCGGCGTTGCAGAACGCGGAGACGCTGTGGAAGACGGCCGAGAAGAGCCGCCCCGCCTCGGGGACGGCGCTCTCCGGCAGGTGGCGATAGAGGACGGCCGCGCCCGCCGCCTCGAAGGCGAGCGTGACGACGGCGATCTGCGCGAGCGTCGCCCGGATCCGCCCGAGGCTCTGCTCGCCGACGAGCGCCTGCAGGCTCGCGTACTGGCGGAGCGTCCCGCCCGCGAACGCGAAGGCGAAGAACGTCGTCAGGGTCATGATCCCGAGGCCGCCCGCCTGGATCAGGGCGAGGAGGATCGAGTGGCCGAGCGGCGTGAACGCCGTCGCCGTGTCGACGACGGCCAGGCCGGTCACCGAGGCGGCGCTCGACGCCGTGAAGAGGGCGTCCACGAGAGAGAGCCCCGGGGCCGCCGTCGCGCGCGGGAGGAGAAGGAGGCCCGTCCCGGCAGCGATGAGCAGGACGAAGCTCGCGAAGATGACGAGCTGGGGCTGCACCGCCCGGCCGACGAGGCGGCGGCTGTCGCGGAGCGTCCCGAGGACGATCGAGAGGAGGATGAAGCCCTGCGTCGCGACGAGCCAGGCCCCTGCGAGGTCGTCCGGCTGGAGGCCGAAGAGGAGGGCCGGCGAGGCGACCCCGCCCCGCCTCCCGAGGAAGCCGAGCGCGACGACGACCCAGACGAGCGCGTCGAGCCGGTGCTCGCGGAGGAAGGCGCGGCGGTCGTCGCGGGTCGCGAGGCGCGTCAGGCCGAGGACGACGAAGGTGGCGAGGACGACCTCGAGGAGGTGCCGGACGGCCTCCTCCTCCTCCGGCTGGAGGACGAAGCCGTGCTCGAGGACGAGGGCCGCGACGGCGAGGAGGGCCATGACCCGGAGGGAGACCGCGACGGCCCGGTCGAAGGCGGCGCGCAGGCCTCGCCGCGGCTCTCCCTCGGCCTTCCCCCGGACCCGCAGCCGCGCGAGCGACCGGAACGAGCGCCCCTCGGACATCCCCGCGAGTGTACGGTCCGCCCGCCGCGAAACGTATAGTCGCCCACGTGCCGCACCCTGTCGGCAGGGACCGCGTCGAGGAGCGCCCGGACGGCCGGGTCCGTCTGTCGTGCCTCCACCCGAAGGAGTGGACGCCGCGCAGGCCGGCCGGCCACGGGCTGGCACTCCACCCCGGGACGGCCGTCCGATGGGAGGACGAGATCTGGGAGGTCCTCTCCGCCGAGGAGACGCCGGCCGGGGCGTGCCGCTACGAGCTCGCTCGGTGGGACGACCAGCACGCCATCCGCGTCCTCGCCCCGTACGACGCGGCGAGCGAGGCCGCGCGCGCCGCGGACCGCCGCGACGTCGGGAAACGGAGGGGAGCGCGGCGGATCGTCCTCCTCCTCGCCCCGCTCGCCGGGCTGCTGCCGGGACGCGTGCAGGAGAGGCTCGGCAACGAGCTCGGCCTGCGGGCGTCGCGGCTGACCCTCGTCTCGATCGTCGCCCCGGCGGCGGTCGGGTTCCTCGCGCTGGTGATGACGATGGCGGCCGGGTTCGCGCCCGGCCTGCAGATGGAGGGCCCGGTCCTCGCTCCGCTGATGCCGCTCCTCGCCTACTTCTTCCCGGAGAGCCTCGTCCGCTTTCTCGTCGTCATGGCGCAGGACCGGCCGATCGGCTCCCTGCTCGGCCTCCCGCCCTACCTCATCGGGCGCGCGGCCGGGTGGGTCCCTCCCCCGGACGGCGCTCCGGCATCGGCAGGGCCGGCGCCGGAGGCCCGCGTCCCCGGCGATCGGTTCCTGATGATCGAGCCGCTCCTCTCGTTCCTGCCGGCCGACGACCAGCTCGCCCTCCGCGAGCGATACGGTTTCTCGCCGGTGACCTGGGGAAAGCGGACGGCCTGGTTCCTCTTGTTCTACCCCGGCTTCACGGCCCCGGCGCACGCCGTGGACCTCCTCGAGCGGGGCGGCGGGCTCCGCTCGTCTTTCCTCCTCGCCCTCGCGGTCGGCCTTTCCGTCGAGCAGGTCCGGCGGCTCCGGGTCCTCGCCCTCGGGCAGCCGGCGCCGAGCATCCTCGGACGCCTCGTCGCCCCGTTCGCCCGGCCGCTCCTCGTCCCGGAGGCGGGCAGCCCGGCCCCCGGGGCTCCCCCGGCGACGCCCTGACGCAGCGCGGCAAGAAACAGTTCCCTTCCGGGCCTGTTCCATGTAAATACTCGCGCCATGACGACGGACGCCCTCGCCGCTCCGAGCGGCCCCCGCCTCACCATGCGCTGGATCGTGAACCCCCGCGTGGACCTCCTCTGGTTCATCGGGGGGTGCCTCGCCGCCTACGCGCTCCTCGGCGCGCACGCGTTCTTCCGGGTCGACATGGTCGCGGTCTGGTTCGCCTGGGTCGTCGTCCTCGACAGCCCCCACTTCTTTTCGACCTTCAGCCGGACCTACATGGACCGCGAGGAGTTCCGGGCGCGGAAGACGCTCCTCCTCTCGAGCCTCCTCTGGTTCCTCGTCGGGCCCGCGATCGTCGGCGTCTCGTACCTCCTCTACTCGGCGGGCGTCTCCTCCTACCGCACGCCCTGGACGACGTTCCTCCTCCTCTTCAACATCTGGGCCTACTGGCACGTCGTGAGGCAGCACTACGGCTTCCTCCGCCTCTACGAGCGGAAGGGGGGCGAGACGGACGCCTTCGACCTGAAGCTCGACTCGGCGCTCCTCTACGGCGGGATGCTCCTGCCGTTCGGGGCGTTCGCGCTCCGCCACCCCGAGGCGAGGCCGCAGTTCGGCCTCGGCCCGACGCCCGGGGCCGAGATGTACGTCGTCAAGGCCCTCGAGTTCGCCTTCGCGGCGCTCGTCGCGACCTACGTCGTGAGGCAGGTCGCGAAGTGGAGGCGGGGCGAGGCGCTCAACGGCCCGAAGCTCCTCTTCCTCCTCTCGGTCGTCCCGCTCTACGCCGTCATCTGCCTCTGGGACGCCACGCTCTCCGCGCCGCTCCTCGGCTTCGCGGCGTTCGTGACGATCTTCCACGACCTGCAGTACCACGCGATCGTCTGGTTCCACAACCGCAACCGCTACCACGCGCCGGGCGTCGACCCGTCGCGCTTCGGCCTCGCGGCGAAGGTCTCGTCGAGCTTCGGCGTCTACGCCGTCGCGGCGATCGGCTCGGCCGCCTTCTTCCGCTTCCTCGGCTGCGGCCTCGAGCTCTTCCCCGGCTGCTCTCCCTTCATCGCCCCGACAGGGGCGATGACCCTCTTCGGCACGATGAAGTGGAGCGACCTCCTCGTCGGCGCCTTCATCGGCTTCTCGATGCACCACTACTGGGTCGACCAGTTCATCTGGAGGCCCGGCAAGAGCGAGCAGCTCCGCAAGGAGCTCAAGCTCGCCACGTAGCGGCGCGGCCTTCCGAAATAGACTCCGTTCCATGAACGGAGACTTCCCTCCCGACACCCTGCGCGCGTGGGGCGGCGCCGCCGTGGAGCGGCTCGCCCGCTACTTCGAGACGATCGAGAGCCGCCCCGTCCTCGCCCGGACGAAGCCCGGCGAGCTCGTCGCGCAGTTCCCGCCCTGCGCCCCCGAGGAGCCGGAGCCGTGGGAGGCGATCGAGCGCGACCTCGACCGCCTCGTCGAGCCGAACCTGACGCACTGGCAGCACCCGGGCTTCATGGCCTACTTCGCGACGAACGGCTCCGTGCCGGGGATCGTCGGCGAGACGCTCGCCGCGGGCTACAACCAGGTCGGCATCCTCTGGCGCACCTCGCCCGCGTCGAACGAGATGGAGCAGGCGATGGTCCGGTGGCTCGCGAACCTCGTCGGCCTCCCCGCCGAGTTCGACGGGCAGCTCGCCGACACCGCCTCGGCCGCCTCGCTCATCGCCCTCGCCGCCGCGCGCGAGCAGGCCTTCCCCGACGTGAGGAAGACGGGCCTCGCGGGCCTGCCGCCCGCGGTCGTCTATTGCTCGGAGCTCGCCCACTCCTCGATCGACAAGGCGTGCGTCGTCCTCGGCCTCGGGATCTCGGGCCTCCGGAAGATCCCGACCGACGCGGAGCACCGGATGGACGTCGCCGCGCTCGAGTCCGCGATCGCGGCCGACCGCGCCGCGGGCCGGAAGCCGATCGCCGTCGTCGCGACGGCCGGGACGACCGCGGTCGCCTCGATCGACCCGCTCCCCGAGATCGCCGCCCTCTGCCGCCGCGAGGAGCTCTGGCTCCACGTCGACGCGGCCTACGCGGGCGCCGCGGCGAGCCTCCCCGAGAAGCGGCCTCTCTTCGCGGGGTGGGAGGAGGCCGACTCGATCGTCTGGAACCCCCACAAGTGGCTCTTCCTCCCGCTCGAGTGCACCGGCCTCTTCTTCCGGAGGATGGAGCGCGTGCGGCGCGCCTTCTCCGTCGTCCCGACCTACCTCGAGACGCCCGAGGGGAGCGCGGGCGTCCGCGAGTACATGGACTACGGCATCCAGCTCGGCCGGCGGTTCCGGGCGCTGAAGGCGTGGATCATGATGCGCACCTTCGGCGCGAAGGCTCTCCGGGAGCGGCTCCGGAGCCACGTCGACCTCGCCCTGCGCCTGGAAGCGGATCTCCGGGACGAGCCGGACGTGGAGGTCCTCGCCCCGGTCCTCTTCTCCGTCGTCGTCTTCCGCTTCGCTCCCGCCGGCCTCTCCGAGCCGGAACGCGACGCGCTGAACCAGCGCGTCCTCGAGGCGGTGAACCGCGACGGGCGCTCCTTCATCTCCCACGGCGTCGTGAAGGGGAAGTACGCCCTGCACGCCGCGATCGGGAGCCTCCGGACCGAGGAGCGGCACCTCGACGCGTTCCTCGAGGCGCTCCGCTCCGCCCGGTCGGCCGCGGAAGCTGAAACCGTGAAGAGCCGGAACCCGTAATTCGAGCAAAGAGCCGGAGGGGAGAGCCGCGTCCACCGCCTCGGCGGTCGCTCCGTGCGCTCCAAGTCCTTCCGGGAGAGCGAGATGAACCTCACCGAACCGAGCAATCGAACCGCGGACCTCTCCGCCTTGAAGATCCGGCGCGACGGTCCGCCGGAGAGGGGCCGGTGGGTCCTTCCCGCCGCCGCCACGGCGATCGTCGTCGCGATCGCGGTCTTCCTCGTCTGGGGGAAGGCGACCGGCGCCACGTTCCGCGCCCCCGAGGTCTCCGTCACCCGCGTCGCCCTCGTGACCCCGACGCAGGCCTCGACCGTCCTCACGGCCTCCGGCTACATCGTGGCCCGGAGCAAGGCCGAGATCTCCCCGAAGTCGGTCGGGCGCGTCGCCTGGCTGAACCTCGAGGAGGGGCAGAAGGTGAGGAAGGGCGAGCTCGTCGCCCGGCTCGAGTCGCAGGAGCTCGAGGCGCAGCGCAAGCAGTACGCCGCCTCCCGCGAGCAGGCCCTCGCCGAGCTCGCGAACGCCCGGATCGAGAGGAAGCGGGCGGCCGAGCTCCTCAGGGACCAGGTCGGGAGCCAGCAGGCGTTCGACGGGGCCGACGCGCGCGTGAAGGCGCTCGAGGCGCAGGTCTCCTCCATCGAGGCGCAGGTCCGCTACGTCGAGGAGCTGATCCGCAACGCGGAGATCTACGCCCCGATCGACGGCGTCGTCACGGTGAAGAAGGCGTTCGTCGGAGAGACCGTCTCCCCGCAGGGCTTCGGCGGATCCGGCTCGGCGGGAGCGACGTTCGCCGTCATCGTCGACCTCGGCTCGCTCGAGATGGAGGCCGACATCAACGAGCAGAACCTCGGGCGGCTCTCGATCGGGCAGCCGGCGGAGGTCGCGCTCGACGCCTACCCCGAGAAGCCCTACAAGGCGCGCCTCCGGCAGATCGTCCCGACGGCCGACCGCCAGAAGGGCTCCGTGAAGGTGAAGATCGAGCTCCTCGGGAAGGACGCCCGGATCCTCCCCGAGATGTCGTGCCGCGTCGTCTTCCTGAACCCCGAGGCGAAGGTCGACACGGAGGCGAAGCCGAAGGTGATGGTCCCCGCCGCCTCGGTCGTCGAGGTCGGCGGGAAGAAGGGGGTCCTCCTCGTGAAGGAGGGCGAGGCGCTCTTCCGCCCGCTCGAGCTCGGCGCGGCGGCGGGGAGCCAGGTGGAGGTCGCCTCGGGCGTCGCCGGCGGCGAGGAGATCGTCGCCGAGGCGGCGGGCGCGGGCGGAAAGACAGTCAAGTGGCGGGCCGCGCAGAAGGTCCGCGTGAAGAAGGACTGACGAGGAAGCGATGGCAGAACCCCTCATCCGGATCGAGAGCGTCGTCAAGCAGTACACCCGCGACACGCAGGTCCTCACCGTCCTCGACGGGCTCTCGCTCGACGTCGAGAAGGGGGACTTCGTCGCCCTGATGGGCCCGTCGGGCTCGGGGAAGACGACCCTCCTCAACCTGATCGCCGGCATCGACCGCCCGACGAAGGGGCGGATCCTCGTCGGCCAGGACGAGGTCTCCGCGATGAGCGAGGGGGCCCTCGCGCGCTTCCGGAGCGAGAACGTCGGCTTCATCTTCCAGCTCTACAACCTCGTCCCGGTCCTCACCGCGTTCGAGAACGTCGAGCTGCCGCTCCTGCTGACCCGGCTCTCGAAGAAGGAGCGGCGGCGGCAGGCCGAGACGGCGCTCGGCGTCGTCGGCCTCTCCGACCGGATGGACCACTACCCGAGGCAGCTCTCGGGCGGGCAGGAGCAGCGCGTCGCCATCGCCCGCGCCATCGCGACCGCCGCGGCGCTGCTCGTCGCCGACGAGCCGACGGGCGACCTCGACGCGAAGTCGGGCGAGGAGATCCTCGTCCTCCTCGAGCGGCTCCACCACGAGTTCGGCAAGACGATCGTCATGGTGACGCACGACCCGAAGGCCGCCGCGCGCGCCCACC
>JBDIBE010000125.1:0-8691 GCA_039812785.1 Thermoanaerobaculia bacterium
CGGCTCCGACTTCGCGGCGCGCGCCGGCGCGGCGCGCCGCCGCGGCGCCCGCGCCTCGCCGCGCGCGCACAGCGCCTCGACCGACTTCGGCGCCGCGGCGGTGAGGACGCGGTGGCCGTCTTCGGTGACGAGGACGTCGTCCTCGATCCGAACGCCGATGCCGAGGAACGACGAAGGCACCTTCTTCTCGTCGGGGCGGACGTAGAGCCCCGGCTCGACCGTCAGGACCATCCCCGGCTCGAGGAGCCGCCACTCCCCCTTCGGGTCGTGGTAGCGGCCGCGGTCGTGGACGTCCATCCCGAGCCAGTGCGACGTCCGGTGCATGTAGAAGCGCGCGTAGTCCCCCTTCTCGATCACCTTCTTCCGCTTCCCCGAGAGGAGGCCGAGCTCGAGGAGGCCGTCGACGAGGACCTCGACCGCCGCGTCGTGGACGTCCTGGAAGCGCCCGCCGGGGCGGACCTTCGACGTCGCGGCGTGGAGGGCGGAGAGGACGATCCGGTAGACCGCCTCCTGCTCGTTCGTGAAGCGCCCCGACGCGGGGAACGTCCGCGTGATGTCCGACGCGTAGCCGCGGTACTCGCAGCCCGCGTCGACGAGGACGAGGTCCCCCGCCTCGATCCGCCGGTCGTTCTCGACGTAGTGGAGCGTCGTCGCGTTCGGGCCGGAGGCGACGATCGTCTCGTACGACGGCCCCGAGGCCCCCTCGCGCCGGAATCGCGCCGCGATCGCCGCCTCGACCTCGTACTCGTAGCGCCCCGGCCGCGCGAGCGCCCGCGCCTCCTCGTGCGCGGCGACGGCGATCGCGGCGGCCCTCTCCATGAGCAGGACCTCCTCCGGCTCCTTGCGGAGGCGCATCTCGTGGAGGACGTCCGTCACGTCGGAGACGACGACGGGGCCTCTCTTCGGGACGCGCGCCTCGCGGCGGAAGCGCGCGAGGATCGAGGCGACGAGGAGGTCCCTCTTCTCGTCGAGGCCGAGCGCGTAGTGGAGCGTCCCGGCGCCGCGGATCAGGTCGGGCAGCCGCTTCTCGAGCTCGCCGACCTCGAACGCGTCGTCGGCGCCGTGGACCTTCACGGCCCCTTTGACGCCGGCGCGCCGCCCCTCCCACGTCTCGCGCTCGCGGTCCTTCGGCCGGACGAAGAGCGTGTACGTCCTCTTCCCCGCGTCGAGGACGGCGACCGCCTCGGGCTCGCCGAAGCCGGTGAGGTAGAAGAGGTCGGGGTCGGGACGGTAGCGGTACGTCCCGTCCCACGAGAGGTGCTGCTCGGGCGTCGCGAAGAGGAGCGCGACCCCCTCCTTCACGCGGTCGAAGAAGCGCTCGCGCCGGCGGGCGAAGAGGTCTGTCTCGGCGTGCGGCATGGGGGCGAGTCTACCCGCGCCGCCCCGCCCTTCCCTCAGTACCCCGCCGCCGTCCCCCCGCGCCGCGGGTCGGCGCTCCCCTCGACGCGCTTGCCCGCGCGGTCGACGCGGATCACCTGCGCCCCGCCGAAGAAGAGGTCGAAGTCGCCGTAGAGCTGGAGCCGGTGCCCGCGGCGCGTCAGCTCGTCGCGGAGCGCGGGCGGGAAGCGCCCCTCGAGCGGAAGGACGGAGTCGTTCTTCTGGCAGAGGAAGCGCGGCGCCTGGTTCGCCTCGTCCGCCGTCATCCCGAAGTCGACGAGGTTCACGAGGAGCGTCAGGACGGTCGCCACGATGCGGATGGCGCCCGGCGAGCCGAGGACGAAGGCGACCCTGCCGTCCTTCGCGACGATCGTCGGCGAGATGGAGCTCCTCGGCTGCTTGCCCGGCTCGAGCCGGTTCCGGCGCGAGGAGAAGGCGAAGTTGCTCACGCCGCAGTTGAGGAGGACGCCCCCTGCCGTGACGCCCGAGCCGAAGAACGTCCCGAGCGTCTGCGTGATGGAGACGGCGTTCCCGTGGCGGTCGACGACGGAGATCTGCGTCGTGTGGCCGACGACGGAGCTCTCGCGCGCCGCGTCGGCGGGCGAGAAGGCGGACGGGTCCCCGGCCGGGGTCTTCCGGTACTCCTCCGGCACGACGCGGGCCGGGTCGATCGACTCGAAGCGGGCGCGCGCGTACCCCTTCGAGAGGAGCGCCGCGACGGGCACCTCCTCGAAGCGGGGGTCGGCGAGGTGCGCCGAGCGGTCGGCGTAGGCGCGCCGCATCGCCTCGGCGACGAGGTGGAAGGTGTCCGCCGAGGAGGCCGGCGGGCCCGACTTCCCGAGGTCGGCGTACTCGAGGACGTTGAGCGCCTCGAGGACCGTCGCGCCCGAGTGGGGCGGCGGGGACGAAAGGACCTCGAAGCCGCGGTACGTCGTCGAGACGGGCTTCGTGACGATCGGCTCGTAGCGCTTCAGGTCCTCGAGCGAGAGGACCCCGCCGGCCGCCTTCACCCCTTCGACGATCGAACCCGCGACCGGCCCCTCGTAGAAGGCCCGCGGCCCGCCCCGGGCGACGGCGCGGAGCGTCTCCGCGAGCTTCGGCTGCCGGAGGACCTCGCCCTCCTGGAGCGGCAGCCCGTCGCGCAGGAAGACCGCGGCGCTCGCCTCGTTCTCCGC
This sequence comes from Thermoanaerobaculia bacterium, assembly GCA_039812785.1. Taxonomy (GTDB): domain Bacteria; phylum Acidobacteriota; class Thermoanaerobaculia; order UBA5066; family UBA5066; genus UBA5066. The sequence goes on from JBDIBE010000125.1 coordinate 2,553, forward strand.
GACGACCGGGAAGTTGTCGAGGAGGATCGAGCTGAGCGTCGCGTCGACGACGAACCCCTCCTCCGCGAGTCGGATCGACGGCGCGACGACCGCGGCGAGCGGGAACGTGCCGTGGTCCTTCAGGGCGCGGGCGAGCCCCGCGACGGCGCCCGGCACGAGGATCGCCTTCGCCGACTTCGCGTCGGCGGCGGGGTCGTACTTCATCCCCGCGACCCCCGCCGGGGCCTCTCCGTAGTAGTTGACGTAGACGGCCTCGCCGTTCGCCTTCCTCACGAGCATCCCGCCGCCGCCGCCGAGGCCCGAGGCGTCCGGCTCGACGACGCCGACGGCGAAGGCCGCCGCGACCGCCGCGTCGACGGCGTTCCCGCCCCGCTTCAGGACGTCGAGCGCGACGGCCGTGGCGAGCGGGCTCGCCGTCGCGACCATCGCCTTCCGGCCGGTCGCCGTCCGCGCCGCGGCCTCCGCGGCCGCGGATGGCGGGGAGACGAGGATCGCGAGGGAGAGGGCGAGGAGGCCGCCGACGCGGCCGCGGCGGGTCCGCATCGCCGTCCTCCGCCTACGGCAGCATCTTCTGGATCGCCGCCCCGGCGTCGGAGATCTTCTCGACGAGGTCGATCGGGACCTTCCTCTCCGCGGCGATCCTGCTGAAGAGCTGGTCCTCGTCGCCGGCCTTCACGACGACGAGCGCCCCGGCGGCCTTCGCCGCGACGGTGTTGAACTCGTCGGACTGGACGCCCCGGCGCGCCTTGCCGCCGAGGTGGAGGACGAGGACGCGCAGCCCCTTCTCCTTCGCCGCCGCGAGGACCGACTTCACGCGCTCCATCTCCTGGTCGCGGTTGATCCCGGCGCTCCCGAGCCCCTTCGAGCTGAAGCCGGCGACGACGACGAGCGACTTCGCCCCGTCGAGGTCGGCGGGCCTGGCCGCGGGGACCGACTTCACGGCGACGTTCATCTTCTTGAAGATCATCGCGGCGATCGTGACGTCGGCGCTCTGGCCGGCCGACGTGAGGACGATCGGGGAGTCGAGGGTGAAGGCCGCCGCCGAGGCGGCCGGCGCCGCGGCGAAGGCCGCGAGGGCTCCGAGGGCGAGGGCGACGGTGCGGGTCCGGTTCATCGGTTCTCCTTGTCCGTGGATTCTGAGGTCCGTCCTACTTCGGGAGGGTGAAGAGGTCCGGCCGGCGCCGGTAGGCCCGCAGCGCCTCCGCGGTCTTCGGCGAGCGCGCGCCGACGGCGGCGGCGATCGCTTCGCGCTCGCCGGGCCGGAGCTCGGCGCGCGAGACGACCTCGACGCGCGTCACGGTCTCCTGGAAGGCCCCGGGGCGGACGCGCGCGAGGAGCGCGCGGCTCATCTCGGCGTTCGGGTCGATCACGTCGACGGCCGCCCCGAGCTCCGCGGGGAGGATCTCCTCGAAGGCCCGGCGGGAGTAGCCGTAGTGAGAGCAGCAGAGGCCGGCGACGACCCGCCGGGGCGAGAGGGGCGCGAGGGCCTCCCGCGCCTGCCCCGCGTAGGCCTCGACGAGGGCCCGCACGAGGTCGCCTCCCGGGTCGGCCTGGATCTCCGTCTCGAGCCCGGGGCACGCCTGGCCGACGATCCTCCCGGGCGCCACCCCGCGCCCCGTGAGCGCCCTCGCGTGGGAGCCGGAGGCGATCGTCGTCGGAGTGCCGAGGAGGAGCGCAACCGCGCCCGGCTCGGAGCGGAGCCGCCCGGCGAGCGCGTCCGCGCCCGCGTCGACGATGCCGAGGACGGGGACGTCGCCGCGCGCGGCGAAGCGGGTCTCGGGGTAGAGGACCGAGAGCGTGTTGCAGGCGACGAGGACGAGGTCGGGCCGGTACGCCGCGACCATGCCGTCGAGCGCGCGGTCGAACGTCGCGACCTTCCCCTCCTTCGTCGGCATGTCGTTGTAGGTGAGGGCCGTGTCGGGAAGGGCGTTCGCGAAGACGAGGGTCACGCTCCGGAACGGCCGCGCGGCCCGGAAGCCCGCCTCGAGGTCGGCGAGGACGGAGAGGCCGCCCAGCCCCGAGTCGGTGACGAGGATCGTCGGCGCCTCGAGCCGCAGCGCGCGGACGACGCCCGCCGGGAGGGAGGCGTCGTCCGCCCGGGACGGGCGCACCGCGGCCGCTGCGAGGAGGGCGGCCAGGACGAGGGCTCCGCGGCGCGCCTGGACCATCGGTTCAGAAGCGGATGCCGACGGAGAAGCGGAAGGTCCTCGGGGTCTGGTAATCCCCCTCGCTGTTCGGGAGGCCGAAGTTCTCCCCCTTCTGCCAGTGCGCTCCCATCGCCTGGCATTCGGCGGCCGAGGCGCGCTGCGGACACTCGATCGGGGCGGTCGTGAACGGGTTGAACTTCGCGAGGTAGTCCGCGTCGCGGTTCGTCAGGACCTCCTCGTCGTACGCGACGAGGCCCCGCTCGTTGAAGAGATTGAGGACGTCGGCCTGGACGAAGAGCTCGGCGCCGAGGGCCTTCAGCTCCCAGTTGACGGCGAGGTCCGTCCGGGTGATGTCGTCCGTCTTGAGGTTCCCGCGCCCGCCGAAGAAGTAGCTGATGCCGGTCGGGACGTCCTCGTAGCCGGGGTTCGTCACGTAGTCGCCCGAGTTGATCGCCCCGTCGACCGAGGTGCGCGTCCCCGCGTCGAAGCTCTCGAGGAGGCTCAGCTTGAAGAGCCCGATCGGGGTCGGCTGGTCGTACGTGACCCAGAGCTTGGCCCGGTGGCGCTGGTCGCTGTTCAGGTAGCCGGTCGGGTAGTTCCAGCTCTCCTGCCGGTACTCGGGGCGCTCCGTCGCGACGCCGACGACCGGCCCGCTGCCCGAGTCCTCGCCCGTCACGTTCCCGACGAGCTGCGACCAGGTGTAGGTGCCGCCGACCGTGAAGCGCGGCGTGAAGCGATAGCTGAACTGCGTCTGGACGCCCGTGTAGGTCCGGTCGTAGACGCTGCTGTCGTTTCCGACGATCGCGTGGTCGTAGACGGTCCCGTAGGCGTCCGTCACCTTCCCGGTCCCCATGTTGACGTACGAGACGTAGAAGTCGTCCCAGTTGCGATAGACGAAGTCGGCGCGGGCGTAGCCGCTCTTGCCGATCGGCGCACCCACGCCGAGGGTCCACTCCTTGACGTTCGGCGACTTCAGGCCGTTCGGGTCGAGCGTGCTCTCGACGCCCGGTACGGACGGCGGGATCCGGAAGGGACGGCGGTCGACGCCGCCGTTCGCGAAGAACCACTCGAAGACGCGCCGGAGGGACTCCTCCGTCCCGACGAGGGAGCTCGTCGGGGCGGTCACGGTGCTGTTGATGCTCGGCCCGCGGTAGTACCACGAGAACGAGGCGTTCCGCCCCGCCGGGTCGGCGTCGTTGCCGATCCCCTCCGAGAGCCGGCCGACGTACTGGCCGTACGTCCCGTTCACCATCAGCTTCCCGTTCCCGAGGACGTCGTAGGAGACGCCGAGGCGCGGGCTGAAGGCGCTGTCGTCGGCGATCTGCTGGATCCCGTCGCCGCTCTTCGCGTCGTTCTTGTCGTAGCGCAGGCCGAGGTTGAACGTCCAGCGCTTCAGCGTCCAGCGGTCGTTCAGGTAGACCGAGTCGGAGGCGTAGTCGGAGCCGTCGCTCTGGATGAAGATCGGGTACCAGTAGATGTAGGTGGATGTCCCCGTCGATCCCCCGGGGAGGCGCGGGTAGATCTGGCCGCCGCGGTAGATCGTCGAGGTCGCGCTGATCCGGTAGTCGCTCCCGTTCTGGTAGTTGTTGACGTCGCGCACCTCGAGGAAGTGCTCGTAGCCGACCTTGACCTCGTGGTTGCCGATCGACGGCGTCGAGAGGAAGTAGGTCCCCTTCACCGTGAACATGTCGTGGTCGCGGTGCTCGCCGTCGGCGGAGGCGCGGAACGTCGGCGACCAGTAGCGCGTCCCGCGCGCGCGGTCGAGGATCAGCGTCCCCTTGTACTGCCCCTGCTGCGGGTCGTCGATGTAGGGCGAGCCCGAGTTGAGGAAGGCGAACTTCTTCTTCGAGTACTGGGCCTCGACGAAGAGCTTGTCCGTCAGGACGCCGCTGTAGTTCGCGACGAGGAGCGTGTTCGGCGTCTGGCGCTCCTTGACGAGGCTGTCGAGGTCCATGATCGACTGGCCGGTCTGGTTCGTCTCGCTCGCGTCGACGTCGACGTAGGAGAAGACGAACGAGTGCTTCGGCGTCAGGGAGAAGGTCAGCTTCCCCTCGAGCCGCAGCTCCTCCGTCCCGTTCGGGTAGGTGACCGGATCCAGCTGCGTGCCGACGGGGATCTGGTTCCCGTTCGCGTCCTGGTCGCCGGTCCGCGCGTTCCCGGGCACCGTCTGCCGGATCACCTCCGTCTCGGCGTATCGCCCCGCGGCGAAGAACCAGAGCCGGTCCTTCCAGAACGGCCCGCCGAGCGTCGCCTCGAAGACGGGGTTGACCTTGTCGTCCTGCTCGACGGTGAAGGGCGTCTTCGCGGTCCAGCTCTCGTTCGTGAAGCTCGTCCGGAAGCTCCCCCTGAACGAGTTCCCGCCCGACTTCGTGATCATGTTCACGACGCCGCCGGTGAAGTGGCCGTACTCGGCGGAGATGCCGCCGGTCAGGACCGTCGTCTCCTGGATCGCGTCCTCGATGTAGAGCCCCTGCGCCTGGCCGCGGAGGTTCTCGTTCACGATGGCGCCGTTGACGAGGTAGAGGCTGTCGTACGACATCGCGCCCGAGATGACGACGTTCCCGCCGGGGCCGTTCGGGTTCGCGCCCGGCGCGAGGAGGACGACCGACGTGATGTTCCTCGCGACGGGCAGGTCCTCGATGAGCGCCTGCTTGAAGTTCGTGGCGACCTCGGTCGACTCGATCGGCGCGGTCATGTTGACCGTCTCGGCGGTGACGACGACCTCCTTCGCGACCGCCGCCTTCAGCTCGACCTTCATCGTCTCCGTCCGCGCCGCGGCGAGGGTCACCTTCCGCTCCGCCGTCTGCATCCCCTGAAGGGTGAAGCGGACGGTGTAGTCGCCGGGCGGGAGGAACGGGAGGAGGTAGTCGCCGGCCGCCGTCGTCACGGTCGTCCGCGCCCCCTGGAGCGCCGGCGACCGGACGGTGACCGCGACGCCGGGCAGCGGGCCGCCGTCGAAGGTGACCTTGCCGGTCAGCGTCGACGTGGGCATCGACTGTCCCAGGGCGACCTGGGCGAGGACGAGAACGGCGAGGACGACGGCCCGTCTCAGCATGATGCAACCCTCCTGCGAATGCACCGCGGACGTTCACACTTCCTTCGCAGGGAAGACGCGAGGAATCCGCCGGAACCGGCTCACGCGATTCTGCGGCCGTCCCCCTTGCGGGCGGGTGCTATCCTCGCCGGCCGTGCCGGGCGCGAACGGAAGCCGTGGGATCTCAAGGAGTTCCGACGATCGCCGCGCGGCCGCCGGGGCGGGCGACGTGACGTCCCTGCTCGCGGCCTGGGGCCGCGGCGACGCGTCGGCCTACGACCGGCTCGTGCCGCTCGTCTACGCCGAGCTCCGCGAGATGGCCGCGAGGTACCTCCGCAAGGAGCGCCCCGACCACACCCTCCAGCCGACGGCGCTCGTCCACGAGGCGTACCTGCGCCTCGTGGACCAGAGCTCGGCCCGCTGGGCGAACCGGGAGCAGTTCTTCGCGATCGCGGCGCAGGCGATGCGGCGGATCCTCGTCGACCACGCCCGCGGGCGCGACGCGCAGAAGCGCGGGGGCGACGTCGTGAAGGTGCCCCTCGCGGACGCGGGCGACGGACCGGGCGCGCCCGGGGGAGGCTCCCCTTCGTCCGCGCCCCGCGAGGTCGCCCTCGTCGACCTCGACGCGGCGCTCCACGAGCTCGCCAGCCTCGACCCGGAGCTCGTGAAGGTCGTCGAGCTCCGCTACTTCGCGGGGCTGACGATCGAGGAGACGGCCGCGGCGCGGGGCGTCTCGCCGGCCACCGTGAAGCGCGAGTGGGCCGCGGCGCGGGCGTGGCTCTTCCGGCGCCTCCGCGGGACCGCGCCGTGAACCCCGCCACGTGGCGCGCGGCGCGGCACCTCTTCGACGAGGCGTCCGCGCGGCCGCCCGGGGAACGGGACCGGCTCCTCGAAGCGTCGGGGGCCGATCCCGAGGTCCGCGCGGCCGTCGAGGAGCTCCTCCGGGCGGCCGAGGAGG
>JBDIBE010000126.1:0-8604 GCA_039812785.1 Thermoanaerobaculia bacterium
TGATAAGGCCGGTCCCGGCTCCCCATTCCGGAGGTGACGATGACGACGACCCGGAGACAGTTCATCCAGATCGGCGGCGCGGGCCTCGGGGCCGCGGCGCTCGGCTCGGGGCTGACGACCAAGTGGTGGGGCCTCGACCGCGACGTCGTCCACGACCCGGGCACCGACGGCGACCAGGTCGTCCCGACGTTCTGCGAGCTCTGCTTCTGGAAGTGCGGCGTCCTCGCCCACGTGAAGGACGGCAGGGTCACGAAGCTCGTCGGGAACCCCGAGCACCCGCTCTCCCGCGGCCACCTCTGCCCGCGCGGCACCGGCGGCACCGGCCTCCTCTACGACCCCGACCGGCTGAAGAAGCCCCTCCTCCGCAGGACGGGCGCCCGCGGCGGCCAGGGCTTCGAGGAGGTCTCCTGGGAGAAGGCCCTCGACTTCACCGCGGAGAAGCTCCTGAAGATCCAGAAGGAGTGCGGCCCCGACAAGGTCGCCCTCTTCTCGCACGGCTTCGGCGGATCCTTCTTCAAGCACCTCCTCTTCGCCTACGGCTCGGCGAACGTCACGGCCCCCTCCTACGGTCAGTGCCGCGGCCCGCGCGAGGTCGGATTCAACCTGACCTACGGCGCCTCGCTCGGCTCTCCCGAGGTCCTCGACATCGCGAACTCCCGCGTCCTGACGCTCATCGGCTCGCACCTCGGCGAGAACATGCACAACACGCAGGTGCAGGACTTCGCGCAGATGATCGCGAAGGGGGGCCAGCTCGTCGTCGTCGACCCGCGCTTCTCGACGGCGGCCGGCAAGGCGCGCTACTGGCTTCCGATCAAGCCGGGGACCGACCTCGCCCTCCTCCTCGCCTGGATCCACGTCATCCTCGACGAGGGGCTCTGGGACCGCGACTACGTCGCCGAGAACGCCGTCGGCCTCGAGGAGCTGAAGAAGCACGTCGCCGACAAGACCCCCGAGTGGGCCTTCGCCGAGACGACGATCGCCGCGGCGACGATCGCCGAGACGGCGCGGTTCATCGCGGGCGCCCGCCCCGCCTCGCTCGTCCACCCCGGGAGGCACGTCACCTGGTACGGCGACGACGTCCAGCGCTCCCGGGCGATCGCGATCCTCAACGCGCTCCTCGGCTCGTGGGGCCGCCGCGGCGGGATCTTCGTCCCCACCCAGATGAGCGTCCCGAAGTACCCCGTCCCCGACTACGCCACGCCGCCGAAGGCGACGCAGGACCACCCGGACGGCGTCGTCTATCCCTTCGCCGAGGAGGTCCTCTCGCACGGCGTCTGCGACGCGACGGTCCCGGGACGGCTCGGCGGGCCCGGATGCCCGATCAAGGCGTGGATCGTCTACGGCTCGAACCTCGTCCAGGCGCTCCCGCAGCGCGCGAAGGTCCTCGAGGCGATCCAGAAGCTCGACCTCCTCGTCGCGATCGACGTCCTCCCGGCCGAGATCGTCGGGTACGCCGACGTCGTCCTCCCCGAGGCGACCTACCTCGAGCGCTGGGACGACATCGCCCCGGTGCCGTGGTCCGAGCCGTTCCTCGCCGTCCGCCAGCAGGTCGTCCCGCCGATGTACGAGTCGAAACCCGGCTGGTGGATCGCGAAGGAGCTCGGCAGGCGGCTCGGCCTCGCGGAGTACTTCCCGTGGGAGAGCGGCGAGCAGCTCGTGACCGAACGGCTGAAGAAGGGCGGCTACGACGTCGAGGCGATCCGGAAGAAGGGCGTCGTGAAGGGGAAGCCCGTCCCGGTCCGGACAGAGGAAGGCCTCCAGCTCGCCTTCGGCACCCCGTCGAAGAAGATCGAGCTCTTCTCGAAGCGGATGGAGGACGCGGGCCTCCCGCCGCTTCCTCCCTACACGCGGCACGAGCAGCCGGCCGACGGGCAGTTCCGCCTCCTCTTCGGGCGGACGCCGACGCACACCTTCGGGAGGACGACGAACAACCGGTTCCTCTCGCAGGTCTACTCCGAGAACGAGGTCTGGCTCAGCGCGAAGGCCGCGAAGGAGCAGGGCCTCGCGAACGGCGACCTCGTCACGCTCGTCAACCAGGACGGCGTTCGGTCGACCCCGGTGAGGCTGAAGGTGACCCAGCGGATCCGCCCCGACTGCGTCTTCGTCGTCCACGGCTACGGGCATACGAGCCCGGGCCTCAAGTTCGCGAAGGGGCGCGGGCTGGACGACCAGTCCCTCGTCACCCGCGTCGCGATCGACCCGGTCGCCGGCTCGACGGGGATGAGCGTCAACTTCGTGACGATCGAGAAGACGGCGGGCGCCGCCCCGGCCGCGAAGGCGGAGGCCTGAGATGAGCGCGACGAGCCCCGCCACGAAGCGCTACGCGATGACGGTCGACACGCGGCAGTGCGTCGGCTGCAAGGCCTGCGTCCTCGCCTGCAAGGCCGAGAACGACGTCCCCGACGGCTTCTGCCGCCAGTGGATCACCGAGGAGGTCCGGGGCGAGTTCCCGAAGCTGTCGGCCGAGATCCGCTCGGAGCGCTGCAACCACTGCTCCGACGCCCCCTGCGTGAAGAACTGCCCGACGGGCGCCTCGCACGTGAACGAGGGGGGCGCCGTCCTCGTGACGCACCACAAGTGCTCGGGCTGCAAGGCGTGCATCGCCGCCTGCCCGTACGACGCCCGGTTCGTCCACCCGAAGGGCTACGTCGACAAGTGCACCTTCTGCCTCCACCGCGTGCAGAAGGGCCTCCCGCCCGCGTGCGTCGGCGTCTGCCCCACCGGCACCCTCACCTTCGGCGACGCCGCCGACCCGGGCTCGGCGGTCGCGACGCTCCTCCGCGAGAGGCGCTCGAAGGTGAACCACCCGGAGTCGGGCGCCGGCCCGAACGTCCACTTCCTCGTCTGAGGCGCGTGAGATGCACGAGCTGATCGAAGCCACCACGACCCGTTCGAACCCGGGCATCGACCCCTCGCTCCACATCTGGGGCTGGGAGATCGTCGTCTACCTCTTCCTCGGCGGCCTCGTCGCGGGGATCTTCGTCCTCTCCGCGGCGCTCGAGCTCCGCTCGGGCGAGAAGCCGAAGGGCAGCGCCCTGCGGCTCATGCCGCTCGCCGCCCTCGGGCTCCTCTCCCTCGGCATGCTCGCCCTCTGGCTCGACCTCGCGCACCGCCTCTGGGCGTGGCGCTTCTACATGTTCTTCCACGCGACGTCGCCGATGTCGTGGGGCGCCTGGATCCTCGTCCTCATCTACCCGGTCGGCCTCCTCCACGGCCTCGGCTCGCTCGACGAGGCGCAGAGGGCCTGGCTCCGCGGGAAGACGCCCGGCGCGCTCGCCGGGATCCTCGAGAGGGCCTTCGCGTGGGCCGACTCCGGCCGCCGCGGCCTCCTCCTGACGAGCGTCGGGATGGGGATCTCCCTCGGCATCTACACGGGCCTCCTCCTCGGGACGATGCCGTCGCGCATCGCCTGGAACAGCGCCGTCCTCGGGCCCCTCTTCCTCGCCTCGGGGCTCTCGACGGGCGCGGCGCTCCTGCTCCTCCTTCCGCTCGACGAGGCGGAGCGGAAGACCCTCGTGAAGTGGGACGCCGCCGCGATCGTCGGCGAGCTCGTCCTGATCGCCCTGATGCTCCTCGGCTGGGCGACCTCGGGCGACGCCGGGAAGTGGGCCGCCGCGCAGTTCCTCGGCGGGCCCTACACGGCGGTCTTCTTCTCGTGCGTCGTCGTCCTCGGCCTCCTCGTCCCTCTCGTGATGGAGGCGATCGAGGCCAAGCGCCACCTCCCGTTCGCCGCGATCCTCCCGGTCCTGATCCTCTCGGGAGGCCTCGCTCTCCGCTGGGTCCTCCTCTCGGCGGGGCAGCACTCCGCCTTCCGCTTCCTCCCCTGACGAGGTGAACGCGATGCAGCCTCCCGCCGAACGCCCCCTCTGGAACCCCTACGTGGCCGGCTTCGCCCTCGGCCTCGTCCTCCTGGCGTCGTTCCTCGTCATGGGCTTCGGGCTCGGCTCCTCGAGCGCCCCGACCCGGCTCGCCGTCGGTGCGGCGCACCTGATCGCGCCCGCCGCGACGGAGCGGAACGCCTACTTCGCCCAGTACGTCGGCCCCGGGAAGAAGGTCCTCGAGGACTGGCTCGTCTTCGAGGTCCTCGGCGTCTTCCTCGGCGGCCTCGTCGGCGCCTACTCGGCGGGGCGCCTGAAGGGCGAGGTGATCCGCGGCGAGGGCGTCCCGAAGGGGCGCCGGATCGCGCTCGCGATCGCCGGCGGCGTCCTCATGGGCTTCGCCGCCCGCCTGGCCCGCGGCTGCACCTCCGGGCAGGCGCTCACCGGCGGGGCGGTCCTCTCGCTCGGCTCCTGGATCTTCATGATGTGCGTCTTCGCGGGCGGCTACCTCGTGGCTCCCTTCCTGAAGAAGGAGTGGCGATGAACCTCCTCCCGCTCTACCCGCACGACGCGTTCGGCTTCCCCACCGGCCTCCTCGTCGGCACGCTCGTCGGCTTCGCGTTCGGCTTCGTCCTCGAGCGCGCCGGCTTCGGCAACGCGAAGAACCTCGCCGCCCAGTTCTACCTGACGGACACGCGCGTCCTGAAGGTCATGTTCAGCGCGATCGCCACGGCCTGCGCCGGCCTCGGCCTCCTCTCCGGCCTCGGCGTCCTCGACCTCTCGCTCGTCACCGTCCCCGAGACGTTCCTCGGGCCGCACGTCGTCGGCGGGCTCCTCCTCGGGATCGGCTTCATGGTCTCGGCCTACTGCCCCGGCACCGGCGTCGTCGCCATGGCCTCCGGCAAGTGGGACGGCCTCTGGTCGATCGTCGGCGTCATGGCGGGGTCCCTCCTCTTCGGCTTCCTCTACGGGCCGATCGAGGGGTTCTACAAGAGCGGCGCGATGGGATCCGTGACGATCGCCCAGGCGACGGGGATCCCCTTCCCCGTCCTCGCCGCGGGCGTCGTCGCGATGGCGATCGGCTGCTTCCTCGGCGCCGAGAAGCTCGAGACGATCTTCGCCCCGAAGGCGAACAGGCCCCTGCCGCCCTCGAACCCTTCGCTTCGCAACCGGCAGTTCGCGGCGCTCGGCACTCTCGCCGCCCTCGGGCTCGCCGCGTGGGTCGCCGTTCCCCGCGTGATGCCCGTCGCCGGCGCGAAGCCCGCCGGCCGGATCGACGCCGTCGCGCTCGCGAAGGAGGTCGTCTCCGACCCGCAGCGGCTCTGGCTCGTCGACCTCCGCGACCCGAAGTCCGTTCCGCCCGCCGAGCGGATCCCCGGCACCGCGACGCCGCCGGAGGGGACGACGCCCGCCGCCTTCGCCGCGACGCTCCCCGCGACGCGCACGCTCGTCGTCTACGCGCAGGGAGACGTCCCGGACCTCCCGGCGGGATTCGAGAAGTTCCCGGGAGAGGTCCTCGTCCTCGCCGGCGGCTTCGACGCCTGGAAGGCGAAGGTCCTCGCCACGCCCGAGCCTCCCGCGGACCCGACGCCGGCCCTCGTGGCCGAGTTCCGGATGAAGTCCGCCCTGAACGGCTACTTCACGGGCGCGGCGGCCGCCCCGCCGCCGAAGCTCGTCGTGAAGGCCGTCGCTCCCGCCGCCGCGCCGAAGAAGGGCGGCGGCTGCTGAAGAAGCCCTGACTCCGGCCCCCGGGGCCGGTCCGAAGACAACTCGTCCCGACAGACCCGATGTCCGGCACGCCCCGAACGGGCGCGCCCCATGGAGAGTGTGCGATGAAGCGAACCCTGACCCGGACGTTGACCGTCCTCGCCCTCGTCGTCCTGGCCGCGCCGGCCCTCGCGACGAACGGCTACTTCACCCTCGGCTACGGCACGCCGTACCTCGGCATGGCCGGCGCCGGCCAGGCGCTCCACCTGAACACGATGGCGAGCGCCACGAACCCGGCGACGATCGCGTTCGTGAAGGGGTACGACGTGAGCGTCGGTCTCTTCAACCCGAACCGCGACTACACCGTCACGGGCAACCCGTCGGGCTACCCCGGCACGTTCGGCCTCGCCCCCGGCGAGTACTCCAGCGACACCTCGCTCTTCCTGATGCCGGGCATCTCCGCGGCGTGGCACCTCTCGGGGAACCTCCACGCCGGCATCGCCATCTACGGCAACGGCGGCATGAACACCGACTGGTCGAACCCCGTCTTCGGGCAGGCGCCGACCGGCGTCAACCTGATGCAGGCGTTCGTCGCCCCGTCGATCGCGTGGGAGATCGCGAAGGACCAGGCGATCGGCATCGCGCCGATCTTCGGCTGGCAGAGCTTCGAGGCGAAGGGGCTCGGCGCCTTCTCGATGTTCTCGTCCAACCCCGCGAAGCTGACGAACAACGGCAAGGACACCGCCACCGGCTTCGGCGCCCGTATCGGCTACCACGGCCACTTCGGCGAAAACCTCGCCGTCGGCGCCTCCTACCAGACCAAGATCAAGATGGGCGAGTTCAAGGAGTACGCCGGCCTCTTCGCCGAGCAGGGCGACTTCGACGTCCCCGAGAACTGGACCGTCGGCATCGCCATCTTCCCGGCGAAGGGCTGGACGGTGGCCCTCGACTTCCAGGAGATCTACTACAGCAACGTCCAGTCCGTCGGGAACCCGATGCTCCCGAACCTGATGATGGCCCCCCTCGGGGCGGACGGCGGCGCCGGCTTCGGGTGGAAGGACGTCTCGGTCTGGAAGCTCGGCCTCCAGTACGAGGTGAGCCCGAAGACGACGCTCCGCGCCGGCTTCGCCCACTGCAACCAGCCCGTCCCCGAGAGCGAGGTCCTCTTCAACATCCTGGCCCCGGGCGTCATCGAGGAGCACGTCACCGTCGGCTTCTCGACGCTCCTCTCCGACAAGAGCGCCCTCCACCTCGCCGTCATGCGCGCCCTCTCCCAGTCCGTGAAGGGGCCGAACCCCCTCGAGGCCCCCGGCCAGCAGACGATCGAGCTGCGCATGGACCAGTGGGACGTGGAGGTCGGCTTCTCGTTCGGCTTCTGACGTTGCCCGCGCGCCTCGAGCGCACCCGGCGAAGGAGGGCGGTCCCCGAGGGACCGCCCTCCTTTTCTTCCGGCCGGACCGCCGCGAAGGGCCCGCCCTCTAGAATCCCGGGAGCTTCCCCGTCAGGAATCCCCGGGAAAGGAGTCGCACCATGGGCATCTACAAGAAGGTCGAGATCGTCGGGACGTCGCCGGTCAGCTTCGCCGAGGCCGTGAAGGTCGCCGTCGAGGAGGCCGGGAAGACGATCCGCCACATGGACTGGTTCGAGGTCGTCGAGGAGCGCGGCCGGATCAAGGACGGCAAGGTCGCCGAGTTCCAGGTCACGATCCGGATCGGCTTCAAGCTCGAGCGCTGAGTCGGCCGGGGCGGGCCCCACGGCCCGCCCCGCATCCCCACGCCCCCGCGGCCTCGCGCCGCCTCAGCGGTAGAAGCGCATCCCGCTCCGCGCCATCTCGACGAGGAGGGGCGCCGGGACGAACCGCCTCCCGTGCAGCTCGGCGAGCTCCTCGAGCCTTTCGACGACCGCGGCCGCGCCCGTCGCGTCGACGTGGCGGAACGGCCCTCCCCGGAACGGGGGGAACCCCAGCCCGAGGATCGCCCCGGCATCGGCGTCCCGCGGCGAGGCGACGATCCCCTCGGAGAGGCAGAAGGCCGCCTCGTTCACCATGAGGAGGGCGAGCCGGTCGCGCAGGTCCTCCGCAGGCATCCGCTTCCGGGACGTGCCGCCGAAGAAGGCGTAGACCTCGGGGTCGACCTCCTTCTTCCCTTTCGGGGGGCGGTCTTTCGGGTAGAGGTAGAAGCCCTTCCGGTTCTTCCGCCCGCGGAAGCCCGCCTCAAACAGCCTCCCGAAGGTCGCCGAGGGCGCTGCGCCGCGCGCGGCGAACGCCTTGCCGAGGTCGTTCGAGACGTGCGCGGCGACGTCGATCCCGACCTCGTCGAGGAGGGCCACCGGCCCGACCGGGAAGCCGAAGTCGAGGAGGGCCGCGTCGAGCGCCGGGATCGCCGCCCCCTCGTCGAGGAGGACGACGGCCTCGTTGATGAAGGGCGCGAGGATCCGCGTCGTGTAGAAGCCCGGCCCGTCCTTCACGACGATGACCGTCTTCCCTTGGGCGACGCCGAGGGCGCGCGCCGTCGCGACGGCCCACGGCGCCGTCTTCTCCGCGACGACGACCTCGAGGAGGGGCATCTTCGGGACGGGCGAGAAGTAGTGCATCCCGACGACCCGCTCGGGGACCTTCGCCTTCGCCGCGATCTCGCGGATCGGGAGGGCCGACGTGTTGCTCGCGAAGACGGCCTCCGGGGAGACGACCGCCTCCGTCTCGGCGAGGACCTTCCGCTTGAGGGCGAGGTCCTCGAAGACGGCCTCGATCACGACGTCGCAACCGGCGAGCTCCTCCGGCCGCGTCGTGGCCGAGAGGCCGTACCACTGCCGGTCGCGCTGAAGGCGCGTCAGCGCGCCCGAGCGGACGCGCTTCTCGAGCCCCTTGCGGAGGCCCTTCGCGGCCCGCGCGAGCCCCTCCTCCGAGACGTCCTTCAGGACGACGCTGGAGAGCCCGAGCGAGACCGCGGCGATCCCTTCTCCCATGAGCCCCGCGCCGAGGACGCCGAGCCGTGTCACCGGACGCGGCGCGTCTCCCTTCGGGGCCTTCTTCAGCGCGGTCATCGCGTCGAAGAGGCGGATCAGGTTCTTCGCCCCGTCG
>JBDIBE010000127.1:0-8562 GCA_039812785.1 Thermoanaerobaculia bacterium
CGCGGCCCGCGAGGCCGTCCGCGCGGCGATGTCGACGCGCCACCCGCGCGCGAGGAGCGCCTCGACCGCCGAGCGCGCCATCCCGCCCGCTCCGAGGACGAGGGCCACGCCGTCCTCGGGTGAGGCGGGAATCGCCGCGAGAAGCGCCTCGCGGTCGGTGTTCGCGGAGGAGACGGAGCCGTCGGGCGCGAAGAGGAGCGTATTGCGCGCCTCGCCCGGGGCGCCGGCGAGCGCGGCGGCCTCCTCCTTGAACGGCACGGTCACCGAGACGCCGCGGAGGGGGAGCCCGAGTGCGCCGAGCCCCTCGCGCAGCGCGCCGATCTCCCCCTCGAGCGAGGCGAGCGCGACCGGGACGTAGAGGAACGGCAGGTCGAGCTCCTCGAACCGCCCGTTGTGGATCGCGGGCGAGAGGGAGTGGGAGACGCGGCCGCCGAGAACGGCGAAGAGGGCCTCGACCCGCCGCGGGCGCCCGACCGCGAAGACGTCGAGGAGGTCGGAGGCGAGGATCTGCCCGGGCGCCGTCGCCTCTCCCGGGAGAGCGGCGCCGAAGGAGAGGGAGGCCCCGAGGTACGGCGAAAGGGCGCGCGACACGAGGCCCGCCTCGCCCATCCCGAACGCGGCGAGGCGCCCCTCGCCGCCGCGCGCGGCCTGGAGGCGGAAGAGCCGCAGGGCATCGTCGACGCCTCGCGCCGTGACGACGAGCTTGGCGAATCGGGCGCCCGTCGCCTCGAGCCGCGCGGCGCGCTCCTCGAGGTCGGCAGGCGTGCCTTCGAAGTCGTGGGCCGAGACGACGACCTTCTCCCGGGGCAGGCCGAGGAGGCCCGCGCCGCCGAGGCCGAGCTCGACGTCGGCGAGGTCGAAGCCGGCGTCGAGGGCGAGGCCGAGAAGAGCGGCGGCTTCGGAGGCCGTCCCGGCGAAACGCCCCCCCTCCGCACGCGACCGGAGCGTCGCGAGAAGGGTCCGGCCGGCGAAGGCGGCGCGGAGGGCACCGAGATCGGGCCTCTCCTCGAGGGCGTCGAGCCGCAGCTCGACGGCGGGGACACGCGGGTCGACGAGGGGCGCGGCCCCGGCCAGGGCCTCGTTCGTCGCCCTTCCGAGGGCCGCGACGAGGAGCGTCTTTTCCGCGGTGCGAGCCAAAACGAAAACCCCCTCGTCGTCCGAGGGGGTCATGCGGTTCGCTTTCTCTTCCCCGCGCCCTCGGACGACTCACGTCCGACGAGCGCGTGGCGCTCGCCGTCGCTAAGCGTGATGCCAGTGCCAGAGGACCGGGGCGAACGTCATCGGGGGCGGATAGTGGGGGAAGGCCCGGACCCCTGTCAACCCTTCCGGCGCCAGCGTACGCCCTGGGGCGTGTCCTCGAGGAGGATGCCGCGGGCGGCGAGCTCGTCGCGGATCGCGTCGGAAGCCTTGAAGTCCTTCCTCTTGCGGGCCTCCATTCGGGCCGCGATCTTCGCCTCGATCTCGGCCTCGAGCGCCGCGTCCTCCGATGCGGGTAGGACGCCGAGGACGCCGTCCGCCTCGCGCAGGAAGGCGCGGGCGGCCGCCGCGTCGGCGGGAGCGAGCTGGCCTCCCTCGAGCGCGGTGTTCGCCTCCTTCACGAGGCCGAAGAGGGCGCCGAGCGCCGCGGCGCTGTTGAGATCGTCCTCCCAGGCGGCCCTCACGCCGGAGCGCGCCTCGGCGAGCCGCGAAAGGAACGCCTCCGAGGCGCCGTCCGGCGCGGCCGAGCCCGCCCGCTCGCCGAGCCGCGCGTCGAGCGACTCGAGCCGCTCCACGGCCGAGACGGCGCCGCGGAGCGCGTCGAACGTGAAGTTCAGCTTCTGGCGGTAGGGGACGGAGAGGAGGAGGTAGCGGACGGCGCGCGGAGAGAAGCCGCGGCCGAGGACGTCGGGGAGCGTGTAGAAGTTCCCCTTCGACTTCGCCATCTTCTCGCCGTCGACGATGAGGTGCTCGGCGTGGAGCCAGGTGCGGACGAAGGTCTTCCCCGTCGCCCCCTCGCTCTGCGCGATCTCGTTCTCGTGGTGCGGGAAGACGTTGTCGACGGCGCCGGTGTGGATGTCGAGCGTCTCGCCGAGGTACTTCATCGACATCGCCGAGCACTCGAGGTGCCAGCCGGGGCGCCCCTTCCCGAGCTCCGTCTCCCAGAGGGCCGACTCGGGCTCCCCTTCCTTCGCGCTCTTCCAGACGGCGAAGTCGCGGACGTCCTCCTTCTCGTACTCGTCGTCGGCGACGCGGGCGCCCCGCTTCATCGAGGAGAGGTCGACCCGGGAGAGCTTCCCGTACGAGGGGAAGGACGAGATCCGGAACCAGATCGAGCCGTCGCTCTCGTAGGTGTGGCCGCGCTCGGTCAGCTTCTTCACGATCTCGACCATTTCGGGGACGTGGTCCGTCGCGCGCGGATAGACCGCGGCCGGAACGACGCCGAGGGTCTTCAGGTCGTCGAAGAAGGTCGCGATGTGCCGGTCGGTGAACTCCCGCAGGGGAAGCCCCTCGGCCACGGCGCCGCGGATCGTCTTGTCGTCGATGTCCGTCAGGTTCATCACCTGCGTCACCGAGAAGCCGAGGCTCCGGAAGGCCCGGCACATCACGTCCTCCCAGACGAAGGTCCGGAGGTTGCCGATGTGGACCCGGTTGTAGACCGTGGGGCCGCAGGTGTAGAGGCCGATCTTCCCGGGATGGAGTGGCTCGAAATCGACCAGGGAACGGGCCGCAGTATCGAAAAGGCGCAGGCTCACGGGCCGGGATTCTCCCCGCGGAACGGGCGCATCGCAATGTCCTTGACGCCCCCGCCCGTAGAGAGGGATAACGCCCGCTCGAATGTTCCGTCCACGCTACTCCCGCCCGCTCATCCTCCTCGTCGACGACGACCCGTTCCAGTCCGAGGTGGCGTCCTACATCGCCGAGGAGCTCGACTGCGACTTCGAGTCCGCCCTCTCGGGGACGGAGGCGCTCGAAAAGGTCGCCCAGCGGGCCCCGGACGTCGTCCTCCTCGACGTGAAGATGGACGACCTGTCCGGCTACGAAGTCTGCCGGCGGATCAAGACCTTCCCGGAGACGGCCGACACGCAGGTCCTCTTCGTGACCGCCCGGACCGACGAGGAGGACCTCCTCAAGGGGTTCGAGGCGCTCGCGAACGACTACCTGACGAAGCCGTTCTCGGCCCGCGAGCTGAAGGCGCGGACGAAGAACGCGCTCCGGACGAAGAACCTCCTCGACACGCTCGGGGCGCGGACCCGGTTCCTCGAGGTCCAGCAGGAGATCACCGACAAGCTCGAGTCCGACGAGGCCGCCTCCGACGAGAAGCGGGCGGCCACGATCGGTCCGATCCTCGACCGGATCGCCCAGCTCTTCGGGGCCGACGGCGTGACGCTCCACTCCCGCCGTCCGGGCCGGCCCGAGACGCGGATGACGCTCTCCCCGACCTGGCCGGGCGGGGAGGCGCCGTCCTACCTCGCCGCGCTCGCCCTCTCCGAGGACCCGCGCGTCGAGAAGGCGCCCCGGATCCCGGGCGAGACGCGCGACGCCTCGGGCGAGTGGATCGTCGTCTCCGCGCCGCTCTGGGTCGGCTCCGACCTCCTCGGGACGCTCCGCCTCCACCGCCGGGGGGGGCTTCCGGCTCCGGGAGACTCCTCGGAGCTCGAGCACCTCGTCGCACTCGCCGGGCACCTCGCCCGGACCCTCCACCGCGCCGACCTGATCCAGGCGCTTCGCGCCGGGCACTAGCGGCTCGGGGAGGGCGATGCCCCGGCGCGCACGGCCCGGCCCTTCGTAAGGACGAGCATGACCAGCCGCACCCTCCTCCTGATCGCCCTCGTCGCGCTGACCGCCGTCCTCGCCGCCCCGAGGGCGGACGCCTACCTCGACCCCGGGACGGGGAGCATCCTCCTGCAGAGCATCGTGGCCGCGGTCGCCGCGGTCGCGGTCGCGCTGCGGCTCTACTGGACGCGCCTGAAGTCGCTCTTCGGCCGGCGGCAGGCTCCGGACACGGAAGAGAAGCCGCGCCCGTGAGCCCGTCCGGCACGAGCCCGGGCTCGTTCCGCGACCCTTCCGGCAGCGTCCACCTCGTCGGAAGACGGGTCTTCCGGACCGTCCTCCCGCCCGCCCGCGACGACTTCGAGGCGGCCGAGGAGCGGGGGTTCCTCTCCCGGCTCGTGGACGAGGGGCGCCTCGTTCCGCACCGCCGCGTCGACGCCGCGGAGGCGGCCGGGCTGGGGCTCGACGCCCCCGTCGTGCTGGAGCATCCCCGGCTTCCGTTCGTCTCCTGGCCGTACGAGTGGCCCTTTCCGGCGCTCAGGGCCGCCGCGCTGTTCCACCTCGACCTCCAGCTCGACGCCCTCGCCGCGGGCTTCACGATGAGCGACGCCTCGGCCTTCAACGTGCAGTTCCGCGGGCCGGAGCCGGTGTTCGTCGACACCCTCTCCTTCCGCCGCTACCGCGACGGGGAGTACTGGCTCGGGCACAGGCAGTTCTGCGAGCAGTTCCTGAACCCCCTGCTCCTGCACGCGCTCGTCGGCGTCCCGTACTCCTCCTGGTTCCGGGGCAGCCCCGAGGGGCTCCCCGCGGCCGACCTCGCGCCGATGCTCCGCCTCCGGCATCGCCTCTCCTGGAAGGTGCTCGCGCACGTCACGCTCCAGGCGCGCTTCCAGGACGCGGCGAGCCGCGGCCGCGCGGCCCGGGTCTCGGCGGCTCGGGCGATGCCGCGCGAGGGGCTCGTCTCGATGCTCGGGGCCCTGCGCCGCTGGATCGCCGGCCTCGAGGCGGGCGGGCCCCGGCGCACCGCGTGGAGCCACTACGCGGGCGAGACGTCCTACGTGCCCGAGGAGGCGCGGGCGAAGAGCGAGTTCGTCCGCGACTTCGTCGGGCGGTTCCGCCCGGAGACCGTCTGGGACCTCGGCTGCAACACGGGCGACTACGCCGTCGCCGCCCTCGAGGCCGGCGCGCGGCGCGTGATCGGCTTCGACGCGGACCACGGCGCCGCCGGACGGGCCTTCGAGCGGGCGAAGAGGGAGCGCCTCGACTTCCTGCCGCTCGTCGTCGACGTCGCGAGCCCGACGCCGAGCCAGGGTTGGGCGCAGGAGGAGCGCGCGGGGATCCGGGAACGCGCGGAGGCGGACGCCGTTCTCGCCCTCGCGCTCGTCCACCACCTCGCGATCTCCCGGAACGTCCCGCTCGAGCGCGTCGTCTCCTTCATCGTCGGGCTCGCGCCGGCCGGCGTGATCGAGTTCGTGCCGAAGTCGGACCCGATGGTCGCCGAGCTCCTCCGGCTGCGCGAGGACGTCTTCCCCGGCTACGGCGAGCCCCTCTTCCTCGACTGCCTCCGGAGCCGGGCGGAGATCGTCTCCACCGCCCGCGTCTCGTCGACCGGGCGCGTGCTCGTCTCCTTCCGGCGCCGCTGATCCAAGCGCCCGGCTCCGCCCCGGCGTCCTCCGTCGGGAGCGTCCGGGGCCTCGTCCGGCCGAATGCGCTCGCCGGCTCCGTCGTCGCGGGCGGAATCGCCGGGCCGATCGGATCGACGGCCGTCCTCGACCGCCTCCGGGCCGACGTCGCGCCCCCACGTCCGGACCTCCGCCGAGGCCGCCGGCGCCTCGGCGACCTCCGATCCCCGGCTACCACTCGCCGCGCTTCTGGCGCTTGATCACCTTCCGGAGGACGAAGCCCCGTTTCAGCGTCGACATCCTCTCGATGAAGAGCTTCCCGTCGAGATGGTCGATCTCGTGGCAGTAGGCCCGGGCGAGGAGATCGCCCCCCTCGAGCACCCGCTTCACCCCGTTCTCGTCGAACGCCTCGACGGCGACCGCCTCGGGCCGCTCGACGATCTCGACGATGTCGGGGAAGGAGAGGCACCCCTCCTCGTCCCTCACGAGCCCTTCCGCGTCGACGATCCGCGGGTTGATCAGGACGAGCGTCTGGGCCGGGTCCTTGCCGACCGAGAGGTCGACGACGCAGACCCGCCTGTTGACGCCGATCTGGGGAGCGGCGATGCCGAGGCCGGGCGCGGCCCAGCCCGTCTCGAAGAGGTCCTGGACGAGGGTCTTCAGGGCGGGGTCCTCGAAGTCGGTGACGTCCTCGTTCCGCGCGACGAGGCGCGGGTCGCCGTACTTCACGATGTCGCGGATCGCCATTCAGGCCTCCCGGCCCTCTCTCCGCCTCCGGAGGTCCTCCAGGATGGCGTCCGCCGCGAAGCGGGCGCGCTCGCGGTGAAGCTCCTCGAGCACCTTCCGGACGCGCGGGTGGCGGCCCAGGATCCCGTTCCATGCCTCGAGCGTGATCTCGAGGCACTCGGAGTCCGTCTCGGAGACGACGGTCGCCGTCCGGGGGCGTCCCGTCAGGAGCGCGACCTCGCCGAAGACGTCTCCCATGGTGAGGACGCCCATCCGGAGCGTCCCTCCCGCGGCCCCCTTCGTCTCGACCCGCAGGACTCCCCGAGTGACGATGAAGAAGCTCCGCCCCTCCTCCCCCTGGCCGAGGACGACCTCTCCCTCGCCGAAGGTCCGCCGGCCCGTCGAGGCGATGAAGCCGGCGATCTCGTCGCTCGTCATCTCCGCGAAGAACCGGGACTTCTCGAGGCCGTCCGGGACGGCCACCGCCGGTTTCGGTTCGGGGTGAAGGACCCGGAACGCCCCGGTGCTCTCGCGCTGACGGACCATCGCGGCACCGTCCGCGGCCGCCGTCTCCGCGGCGGGCGGAGCGGCGTTCCAGGCGCTGATCTGGTGGCGGACCGCGACCGCGAGGGGGAAGCTTCCCTCGCCCGCGAGGTCGGAGGCGAGGCGGTCGAGCGCCGCGAGCGCCTCGTCCGTCTTCCCTTCCGCATGGAGGGCCTCGGCCTCGGCGCGGCGCTCCTCGTACCGGACGGGCGCCGGAGCGCCCGTTTCCGACTCGGGAGCGACCGCGGCGGCGGTGAGGCCCTGGAGCTTCTTCTTCAGGAAATCGAAGACCACGTCTCAAGGGTGACCTGCGGAGGCGGCGGGGTCAAGCCCGATGAACGGTCTCCCGAGCCGACCGGCCCGCGGTGTCTCCCGGCGGGGACTCCCGGGGTGGCACGGCGGTCGCATCGGGGAGAATCGGAGGCAACCCATGAGCAGCCGCCCGTACCGCCTCGCCCTCGCTCTCGCCCTGGCCCTCGCCGCGGCGGCCCCGGCAGCGCGCGCGCAGCGGGAGGGATACGCCTACCTGTCCTGGGTGGGCCCCGAGGTCTCGCTCGTGTCGGTGGCCGAAGACGACGCCGCGGCACGCCCGAACACGCCGATCCTCTCGGGCGACCGGCTCGTCACGTCCTCCTCCTCGCGCGCCGAGGCGATCCTCGCCGACGGCGACGTCCTTCGTCTCGACGTCCAGTCGAGCCTCCGCTTCGACCGCATCGCACGGACCTTCGAGTCCGACGACGACCGGAACTCGGTCTACCTCGAGCGGGGCGCGCTCGCGCTCGAGCAGCGCTACTCGACGACCCGCGAGCAGGCGACGCGGGTCGACACGGACGACGCGACGGTCCTCTTCCCCGACCGCGGGCTCCTCCGGGTCGAGACGGGGCGTCGCGGCACCGAGGTCTACGTCGTCTCGGGCCGGGCCGAGGTCTATGCCCGCTCGGGCCGGGCGACGCTCCGCGCCGGCCAGTACGCCTTCGCCTCGGGAGACGCGGACCTCGAGGTCGACTGGCTCGACGCCCCGCGCGACGGGTTCACGCGCTTCGTCACGGAAAGGCGCGATCTGGCCGACGGCCGCTCGGGAGGCGCGTACGTCTCCGACGACTACGTCTACGACTATGCCGCCGCCGATTTCGACCGATACGGCTCGTGGGTCTACGTCGCCTCGACGGGCGGATACTGCTGGCGCCCCTCGGTCGCCTTCGGCTGGAGGCCGTACGTCGAGGGGTACTGGCGCTGGTCCCCCGCCGGCCTCACCTGGGTCTCGTACGAGCCGTGGGGCTGGATGCCGTACCACTACGGCACCTGGATCTGGGACGCCGGCTTCGGATGGTGCTGGAGCCCCGGGGTCTCCTATTCCCCCGCGTGGGTCTACTGGAGCTACACGCCGTCGTGGATCGGCTGGTGCCCGATGGGCTACTACGGCGGGTACTACGGCGGGAACTGGGATCACGACGGCGGCTCCGGCCCCTACTGGGCGCGGTCCGGCCGGAAGGGCTCCGGCTCCGAGCGCTGGACCCATGCGTACCCGCACCTGCGCGGGCGCGTCGACGTCGCCCGGATCGACCCCCGCGGCTGGAGCTACACCTCGACGAGCCGCATCGGGAACAGGCTCGACGCGCGCCGCGACGTCCTCTCGCACGACCGCGTCGGCTTCGCCCCGGGCGACCGCGGCGTCGTCGCGACGACGCCCCTCCGGATCGACCGCGGGCGCGGCCCCGTCACCACGGCGGTCCAGGACGCCGTCCGGCGGGTGCCCGTGACCTCGGGCCCCGAGGCCCGGGGGGGAGGTCTCTCCGACCTCACGCCGGTCCTGCGCCGCGATGCGGCGCTCGGGAGCGCCGTGCGCGACGAGCTGCGGCGCGCCTTCGTGACTCCCGGGCGCGACACCGCCTACCGGCCTTTGCCCGCCGACCAGATCGCC
>JBDIBE010000128.1:0-8548 GCA_039812785.1 Thermoanaerobaculia bacterium
GGGCGAGGAGGCGGGCCTCCGGGGAGGCGCCGAAAGAGACGACCGGCCGGAGGAGCCACCCCGAAAGGACGTACCAGAGCGGAGGCTGGTGCGTCTCGTAGTTGGGGTAGGCGCCCGCCGGGGGACGCGACGTCGCCTCGCGGAACGCGCCGAAGAGGGCGCCCGAGCCGTCGAACGGCGGACAGCCGAACGCCCGGGCCATGTCGCCCCCGCAGGGGCGCGCCGTGACCGCCGAGACGAGCGCCGCCGGGACGGTCGCCTCGGCCGCCCCCGGGCCGAGCGGCGAGGCGGCCCACGCCTCGGCCCGCGCCTGGTGGAACGGCTCGTCCGGCCCCTCCCACGCCGGCCAGGCGGCCGCGTGAAGGGCGAGCCGGAGGATCGCGAGGAGGGCGAGGGCGGTCGCCGCCCGCCCCGTGGAGACGAGCTGCGGCCGCGAGGGCGTGTCCGGCATCCCGGCCCAGATTAGCAGGGCGCTCCGCGTGCTACGCTTTCCCTTCGAGAGAGATGCGGGAGAATCGAGGCGCATGAAGCTGTACGTCGGAAACCTCCCCTACTCGGTCGACGACGACCGCCTCAGGGAGATCTTCGGCGCCTTCGGGACGCCTCTTTCGGCCTCGGTCGTCCTCGACCGGGCGAGCGGGCGCTCGAAAGGCTACGGGTTCGTCGAAATGCCCGACGAGGACGCCCGCAGGGCGATCGACGCCCTCAACCGCTCGCAGCTCGACGGCCGGACGATCTGGGTCAACGAGGCCCGCGCGAAGGTCTGACGACCGCCGGGCGCCGGAGATGCGACCGATGCGGACCGCCCCCCTCGCCGCCCTCGGGCTCCCCCTGCTCGCCGTCCTCCTCGGAGGCGCCGCCCCCGCCCCGCCCGCCGACGACCTCGTCTTCGAGGGGGGGCGCGTCGTCGACGGCACGGGGGCGCCCGCCTTCGCCGCCGACGTCGCGGTCCGCGGCGGGAGGATCGCCGCCGTCGGGCCGCTCCCCGAGGCTCGCAAGGCCCGGGCGAGAAGGCGGGTCGATGCCCGCGGCCTCGTCGTCGCGCCCGGCTTCATCGACCTCCTCGGCCAGTCCGAGTACAACGTCCTCGTCGACCGGCGCGCCTTCTCGAAGGTGACGCAGGGGATCACGACCGAGGTGACCGGCGAGGGGAGCTCCATCGCGCCCCTGAACGGCCGCCTCGTCGCCGACGGCGAGGACGTCTGGCGCCGCTATGGCGTCCGCCCCGACTGGACGACCCTCTCCGGCTACTTCGCCCGCTTCGCGAAAGCCCCGCCGACGATCAACCTCGCCACCTTCGTCGGCCTCGGAGGCCTCCGCGACCTCGTCATGGGGAAGGAGGACCGGCGGCCGACGCCCGCGGAGATGGAGGCGATGGAGAGGGAAGTCGACCGGGCGATGTCGGAAGGGGCGCTCGGCGTCTCGGCCTCGCTCCAGTACGTCCCCGACATCTGGTTCACGACGGACGAGCTCGTCGCTCTCGGGCGGGTCGCGGCCCGCCGGGGCGGCGTCTTCTTCGTCCACCAGCGCTCGGAGAGCGACCGGATCTTCGAGTCGCTCGACGAAGTCTTCCGGATCGCCCGCGAGGCGGCCGTCCCGGTCGACGTCTGGCACCTGAAGACCGGGAACGCGAGGAACCACGGGAAGATGAAGGAGGTCCTCGCGCGCTTCGAGGCCGCCCGGGCCGAGGGCCTCGACGTCGCCGCGAACCAGTACCCGTGGGAAGCGTCCTCGAACGGCCTCGACGCCTGCCTCCCGCCCTGGGTTCGCGAGGGAGGGCGCGAGAAGCTCCTCGAGAGGCTCCGCGACCCGGCGACGCGCGCGCGGGCGAAGGCCGACATGGCGCGGGAGGGGGACGGCTGGGAGAACCAGTGGCTCGGCGCCTCGTCCGGCGCCGGAGTCCTCGTCTCGGCCGTCGTCGACCCCTCCCTCGAGCGCTACCAGGGGAAGCGGATCACCGAGATCGCCGCCGAGGAGGAGAAGGACCCGCGCGACGCCCTGATCGACCTCGTCCTCGCCGACCGGGCGAACACGAACGGGATCCACTTCACGATGAGCGAGGCCGACGTGAGGCTCGCCCTCGCCCACCGGCTCGTCGCCTTCTGCACCGACTCGGGCGCCGTCGCGCCCGACGGGCCGTTCGCCGCGCAGCGCTCGCACCCGCGCGCCTGGGGCTCGGCGACGCGGATCCTCGGGACGTACGTCCGCGAGGAGAGGCTCCTGCCGCTCGAGGAGGCCGTCCGCAAGATGACCTCGCTCCCCGCCGCGCGCGCCCGCCTCTCCGACCGCGGGATCGTCCGGCCCGGCCTCGCCGCCGACCTCGCGGTCTTCGACCCGGCGACCGTCCGGGCCGTCTCGACCTACGCGGACCCGCGGCGGGCGTCCGAGGGGATGCCGTTCGTCGTCGTCAACGGGCAGCTCGTCGTCGACGGCGGAAGGGTCACCTCGGCTCGCCCGGGCCGGGTCCTGAAAGGGCCCGCGGCGCGCTGAGCCTCAGCGTCCGCCGCCCCGTACGAAGTCGAGAGGCGAGAGGCCTCCGGGCACCTTCCGTCCCGGCCCTTCCTCTTCTTCCTCCTCGTCCTTCGGCTCCGCGAAGAGCTCGACGCCGATCCCGGCCTGCCGGGTGACCATCTCCGCGTAGCGTCCGCCGGCGGCCATCAGCTCCTCGTGCCTTCCCCGCTCGACGACGAGCCCCCCCTCGACGACGAGGATCTGGTCGGCCCTCCGGATCGTCGAGAGGCGGTGGGCGATGACGAACGTCGTCCGCCCCTTCAGGAGCTCGGCGAGGCCCTGCTGGATGAGCGCCTCCGACTCGCTGTCGAGGCTCGAGGTCGCCTCGTCGAGGATCAGGACCCGCGGGTCGGCGAGGAGGGCGCGGGCGATCGAGACGCGCTGCCGCTGCCCGCCCGAGAGCCTCACGCCCCGCTCGCCGACGACGGTCTCGTATCCCTTCTCGAAGCCCTCGGCGAACTCGTCGACGCGGGCGACGCGGCAGGCCGCGATCACCTCGGCCTCGGTCGCGCCGGGGCGCGAGAAGGCGACGTTCTCGCGGATCGTCCCGTCGAAGAGGAACGACTCCTGGAGGACGACGCCGAGCCGTGACCGCCAGCTCCCGAGGCGGACCGTCGCGAGGTCGACGCCGTCGACGAGGACGCGCCCGGCCGACGGCGACTGGAACGCGGCGACGAGGCCGATGATCGTCGACTTCCCCGAGCCCGACGGCCCGACGAGGGCGGTCACGGTCCCGGGCTCGGCCCGGAACGAGACGCCGTGGAGGACCTCCTTCCCCTCGCCGTAGGCGAAGCGGACCTCCTCGAAGACGACCTCGCCGCGGACCTCAGGGAGGTCGAAGACGCGCCGCGGGTCGACGTCCTCGGGCGTCTCCGAGAGGATCTCCTTCGTCCGCTCCAGCCCCGCGAGCGCCTCCGTCAGCTGCGTGCCGATGCCGACGATCTGGAAGACGGGCGCCACGAGGAAGCCGAGGAGCGTCGTATAGGTGAAGAGGCCGCCGATCGTGAGCGAACCGGCGAGGATCTGCCGCGTCCCGACCCACATCACGACGATGCCGACGCCGCCGAGGAGGAGCGTCGAGGCGACGCCGAGAGACGACATCGCCGTGATCGTCCGGAGGACGTTCGCGAGGAGCCGCGACACGCCCTCGGCGAAGACCGCCTCCTCGCGCCTCTCGCCGTGGTACCCCTTGACGACGCGGATCCCCGCGAACGTCTCCGTGAGGCGGCCCGACACCTCGGCGTGGATCTTCGACCGCTCCCGGAAGACCGGGCGGAGGACCCCGAACGCGGCGAAGAGCCCGAGGGCGAAGAGGAGGAGGAAGAGGACCATCATCCCCGTCAGGAGCGGGCTCAGCGTCACCATGACCGCGAGCGCGAGGAGCGCCGTGACGAAACCGCCGAGGAGGTCGACGATCCCGGTCCCGACGAGGTTCCGGATCCCCTCGACGTCGTTCATCACCCGCGAGACGAGCTCCCCCGTCTTCTGGCCGTCGAAGAACGCCACGGGGAGCCGCGCGACGTGCGCCTGGACCTTCGTCCGGAGCTCGGCGATGAGCCGCTGGGCCCCCTTCGAGAGGAGCTGCGAGAGGGCGAAAGACGTCCCCGCCTGGAGCGCGGCCGCGGCGGCGACGGCGCCGAGGAGCGGCAGGAGGAGGTCGGTCCGCGACTTCCCGACGACGTCGTCGATCAGGAACTTCGTCGACGCGGGAAGCGCGAGCCCCGCCGCGCGTCCCACGGCCATGAGGACGAAGCCGGCCGCGAGGAGCCCCCGCCGCGGCTTCACGAGCGCGACGAGCTCCGGGACGAGCGCCCGGAGCCTCTGGGTCTTCGGGGGCTTCCCCTTCGCGGAGGCCTCCCGGCTCATCCGGGGAGGAGCTCCTCCTCGGTCTCCCGGACGGCGACGCCGCGCGCGGAGAGGTCGGCGAGGAACCGGGAGTAGAGGACGTCGTCGTCCGCGAGGAGCTCGGGCGGGAAGAC
The DNA here is from genome assembly GCA_039812785.1 of Thermoanaerobaculia bacterium. Classification (GTDB taxonomy): domain Bacteria; phylum Acidobacteriota; class Thermoanaerobaculia; order UBA5066; family UBA5066; genus UBA5066. The sequence goes on from JBDIBE010000128.1 coordinate 4,491, forward strand.
GCCGGGCTTGCCGAACGCCCCCTCGAGGAGGAGGCGCGCCCCGGTGGCGCAGGGGAAGCCGGTCGTCCGCGCCATCGAGCTGTCGCCCGTCTTCGGGTCCGTCCGGTCGAGGAGCTCGAACGTCCGGCGGACCCGGCGGCCCGCGCGCGACCCCTCGCAGGCGACGCGGAGGAACGTCAGCTCGGCCTCGTCGGCCGGGCGGCGCCAGGCGTGGAAAAGGAGCGCCTCGGTCAGCTTCCGCGGCACGACGGGGGAGCCGTCGAGGGTGAGCGGCTCGTCCGAGAAGAAGCCCGTCTCGCGCAGCATCCGCATCCGGTCGGCGTGCCCCGGGTAGCGGAGCGTCTTCTCGCAGAGGTTCCGGGCCTTCACCGTCGTCAGGAGCGTCCGGAGGCCGTCCGTGTAGAACGCCTCGAGCGTCCCGACCCCCGGCACGGAGAGAGGCTCGACGCCCGAGAGCGCGGGCTTGACGACGACGCGGCCCCCCTCGACGACGCGCGCCGGGCGCGTGTACTCCTCGATGACGTCGGTCGGGGAGAAGACCGACCGGTACTCGAAGGGCCAGTGGCGCTCCGCGGGGAGCCCGCCGACGAAGATGCTCACGTCGTCGAGCGCGTCGAGGCGCGAGGCGGCGCGCCCGACGGCGAGGCCCGAAAGGCCGGGGGAGACGCCACAGTCGACGATCGCGGAGACCCCCTTCGCCTTCGCGACGGGGGCAAGGTCGAACGGGTCCTCGGGCGAGAAGGAGATGTCGGAGACGGGGCGCCCCGCCTCGAGGACGGCGCGGACCGTCCGCGTCCCCATGAAGCCGGGGACGGCGCCGACGACGACGTCGACCTTCGAGGCGACCCGTGCGACCTCCGCGGCGTCGCCGAGGTCGGCGCGTTCGGTCGTCAGGTTCGGAATGCCGGCGAGGCGCCCGAGGGCGTGCTCGCTGCGGTCGACGGAGAGGACGGACCAGCGGCCATCGGCGGCGAGGTCCCTGGCGACGAGCGAGCCGACGAGGCCCGCTCCGAGAACGGCGACGCTCTTCATGGCGCGGGATTATCCGCTTCCGCCGAGGCCCGGCCGGCTTGACACCCCGAGGGGCCCTCCCTACCCTTGCCCGCCATGTCGGGAGCGCCCCCCTCGCGGCCGATGACCTCCGCCCTCCTCCGGGCGGGGCGGACGGTCGCGGTCCTCCTCGCGCTCCTCGCCTTCGTCCACGTCACGCTTCCGCACCAGCACACGGGGAGCCTCGACGAGCGGCACTGCGCCGTCTGCCAGGTCTCCCGCAACGACGGGGTCGGTTTGCCCGCGGCGGACGCCGCCGGGCTCGTCCCGCCCGCCGACACGGAAGCCCCCCGGGTCGCCGTCCCCGTGGAGCGGCCCCGGGCCGTCGCCCACGACGCGGCCGTCTCCCCGCGCGGCCCGCCCCCGGCCTCTCCCTTCGAGCCGCTCTAGCCCGCTCGACCTCCGCCCCCGCGGGCGGAGAGGGACGATCCGGCCGCCCGAGACGCGGCCTCGTCCCGACCCGAGGAGACGCCGCATGAGATCCCCGCTCGCGGGCGCGTTCGCGCTCGCAATCGCGATCACGCTCCCGGCCTTCGGCCAGGAGAAGCACGAAGAGACGACCCTCGAGGAGAGGGTCCGCGCCCTCGAGAAGCAGCTCGAGGAGACGAAGGCCGCGCTCGAGGCGCTCCGCAGGGAGATGCCGGCCGCGTCCGCGGCGCCCGCGGCGGCGCCCCGCGCGGCCGGTCCCGTCGAGGCCCCGGGCCTGACGCCGCTCGACCTCACCCCGTCTTCCAGCACCGGCCAGGTCACCTCCGGGACGGCGTTCAACCCGGCGATCTCCGTCATCGCCGAGGGGCTCTACTACACCGACGACCGCTCGGGCGGCGCCGTCGGCCTCTTCTCGGGGGCCGACGGGTTCGCCGGCACGCCCGCCGGCGAGGGGCGCGACCTGTCCCGCGGCTTCAACCTCGGCGAGACGGAGATCGTCTTCTCCGGCGCCGTCGACCCCTATTTCGACGCCACTGCGATCGCTTCGGTGAGCGCCGACGGGATCGAGCTCGAGGAGGCCTACGGGCGGACGCGGAGCCTGCCGGCCGGCCTCGCGCTGAAGGCGGGCAAGTTCTACAGCGGGATCGGCTACCTGAACGGTCAGCACCCGCACCAGTGGGACTTCGTCGACACGAGCCTCCCCTACGAGGTCCTCCTCGGCGGCGCTCTCAACGACGTCGGCGTCCAGCTGACCTGGCTCCCGAAAACGCCCGTCTACGTCCAGCTCGGGCTCGAGGCGCTCCAGGGCGAGAACCCCGGCGTCGCGAACGTCTTCGGGCCCGACGTCGACCCGGCGTTTTCGGACAAGGCCGGGCCGCGCCTCTTCACCGGCTTCCTGAAGGTGGCCCCCGACGTCGGGTACTCCGACGCCCTCCAGGGCGGGCTCTTTGCCGGGCGCTCCTCGCTCCACCAGGAGGAGTCGGCCGACGGGCCTCTCGAGGGGACGGCCTGGTTCGCCGGGACCGACTGGGTCTACAAGCACGACTCGCCGGAGCCGGGAGGGAAGGGGGACGTCGTCCTCCAGGCCGAGTACCTCTACCGCGAGAAGAGGCTCGACCGGGTCGCCTCGGGAGACCCGGCCCTCGTCGGCCAGCCCGCTCGCTCGAAGCAGGACGGCTTCTACCTCCAGGGGACGTGGGGCTTCGCGCCGCGCTTCACCGCGAGCGCCCGGTACGACGCCGTCGGCGCGTTCGTGAACGAGGTCGACCTCGGGGCGCTCGGCCTCTCGGACTACGACGCCTCGCGCCGCCTCTCCGCCGCGCTCACCTTCAACCCGACCGAGTTCTCGCGGGTGAGGGCGCAGTTCAGCCGCGGCGACGCCGCCATCGCCGGCTCGCGGGAGACCTTCAACCAGTTCTTCCTCCAGCTCCAGCTCAGCCTCGGCGTCCACGGGGCGCACAAGTTCTAGAGAGGTCGCGATGACGAAGGCCCGGCTCCTCCCGCTCCTCCTCCCCCTCCTCGCCCTCCCGGCCGAGGCGGCCGTGAACGTCGCCGCGACGACCTCGAACCTCGGGATGCTCGTCCGGACGGTCGGCGGCGACGCCGTGAAGGTGACCGTCCTCGCGCCGCCCGACCGCGACCCGCACACGCTCCAGGCCCGGCCGAGCATGATGGTCGCGCTCCGCAACGCCGACCTCCTCGTCTCCGTCGGCGCCGAGCTCGAGCAGGGATGGCTCCCGGCGGCGCTCCAGGGGGCCTCCAACCCGAAGATCCTCCCCGGCCAGCAGGGGTACTTCGAGGCGTGCGCCCAGGTCTCCCTCATCGACCGGAGCAGCGCTTCCGACCGCTCGCGCGGCGACGTCCACCCGATGGGGAACCCGCACGTCTTCCTCGACCCCGAGCGGATGGCCGCGGTGGGCCGCGCCCTGGCGGACCGGCTCGGGAAGCTCGACCCGGCGGGCGCGGCGAGGTTCCGCGCGAACGCCGACCAGTTCGGGAAAGCGGCCGCGGAGCGGGTCGCGAAGTGGAAGGCGGCCGCCGCCGGCGCGCCGGGCGTCGTCCTCTACCACCAGGACGCGAACTACCTCCTCGCTCTCCTCGGCGTCCCCGTCCTCGGCTACGTCGAGCCGCTCCCCGGCATCCCCGCGACCGCCGAGCACCTCTCCGGCCTCGTCGCCCAGCTCAAGGGGAAGAAGGGAGCCGTCCTCTTCACCGAGTACCAGGCCGCGCAGGGGCCCGACTTCCTCGCGCGGAACCTCGGCTGGCCGAAGGTCCGGCTCGGGCTCGAGGCCGGCCTGAACGCCGACGCCGGGGCCTACTTCGCCATGATCGACCGCTGGGTCGCGGCCGTCGCGTCGGCGAAATGACCGCCGCGCCGCTCCTCTCCTACCGGGACGTCGTCGCGGGGTACGCGGCGCCCGTCGTCGGCCCGGTCTCGTTCGACCTCCGCGCCGGCGACGTCCTCGCGCTCGTCGGCCCGAACGGCTGCGGCAAGTCGACGCTCATCGGGGCGCTCACGGGCGCCTCGCGGGTCCACGCGGGCGCGGTCGTCCGCGGCGAGGGGCTCTCGATCGCCTACC
>JBDIBE010000129.1:0-8451 GCA_039812785.1 Thermoanaerobaculia bacterium
GCTCCGTCGCGCTCAGCCGGACGACACCCGGCTCGCCGGCGGCCCAGACGGCGCCGTCGGGTGCGACGGCGAGGCCTGCGAAGGCGCCGGGCCCGGCCTCGACGAGGAGCCCCGCCGGCGTCCGCACGAGGAGCCTTCCCGCGGCGACCCAGAGGTTCCCGCGCGGGTCGAAGGCGACGGCCGAGACGACCCGGTCGGCGAGCCCGAAAAGCTCCGCCGCGGTCCGGAACTCGGCCCCGTCGAACCGGGCGAGTCCGCCGTTCCGGGTGGCGACCCAGACGAAGCCGGAGGGGTCTCGCGCGAGCGAGGAGACTTGTGACTGGGGAAGCCCGTCGCGCTCGCCCCACCGCGCGACCCCGAGACGCTGTCCCAACGCGCTCGGGGCCGCGAGCGCGAGGAACGCCGCCGCGAGGTAGCCTCGGACCCTTCGCGGGGCCGGACGCGGTTCCTTCTCCTTCAGGGCGGTAGAATTATGGCCGTTCGAAGACGAACGTCCACACGCATTGAGCATCCCAACCTCAGGAGGAACCCCATGAAGACGAAGACCGCGCCCTCCGCGCGCGGGACGAAGTACGTCTACTCGTTCGGCGGCGGCAACGCCGAGGGTGACGGAAGCCAGAAGAACCTCCTCGGCGGCAAGGGCGCGAACCTCGCCGAGATGGCCCGCATCGGCCTGCCGGTCCCTCCCGGGTTCACGATCACGACCGAGGTCTGCACCCACTTCTACGCCAGCGGCCGCACCTACCCGAAGGGCCTCGAGAAGGAGGTCGCCCAGCACCTCGCCGGCGTCGAGAAGAAGCTCGGCAAGAAGTTCGGCGACCCGAAGAACCCGCTCCTCGTCTCCGTCCGCTCGGGCGCGCGCGCCTCGATGCCGGGGATGATGGACACCATCCTCAACCTCGGCCTGAACGACGTGACGGTCGAGGGGCTCGCGAAGGCGTCGGGCAACCCGCGCTTCGCGTACGACTGCTACCGCCGCTTCGTCGCCATGTACGGCGACGTCGTCCTCGACCTGAAGCCGGTCGGCAAGCACGAGCGCGACCCGTTCGAGGTGATCCTCGAGGCGAAGAAGGAAGCGAACAAGGTTCACTACGACAACGAGCTCTCGGTCGAGGCCCTCAAGGAGCTCGTCGCCGAGTTCAAGAAGGCGATCAAGGAGAAGACGGGGCACGACTTCCCCGAAGATCCGATGGCCCAGCTCTGGGGCGCCGTCGGCGCGGTCTTCTCCTCGTGGATGAACGAGCGGGCGATCGTCTACCGCCAGCTCAACTCGATCCCCGAGAGCTGGGGGACGGCCGTCAACGTCCAGTCGATGGTCTTCGGCAACCTCGGCGAGGACTGCGGCACCGGCGTCGCCTTCACGCGCGACCCCGCCACGGGCGAGAACGTCTTCTACGGCGAGTACCTCATCAACGCGCAGGGCGAGGACGTCGTCGCCGGCATCCGCACCCCGCAGAAGATCGCGACGCTCCAGCAGGCGATGCCGAAGGTCTACGAGCAGCTGCTCGGGATCCGGCAGACCCTCGAGAAGCACTACCGCGACATGCAGGACATCGAGTTCACGGTCGAGCGCGGGCGCCTCTTCATGCTCCAGACGCGCACCGGCAAGCGCACCGGCTTCGCCGAGGTCCGCATCGCCGTCGAGATGGAGCGCGAGAAGCTCATCTCCGCCGAGGAGGCGATCCTCCGCGTCAACCCCGACTCGCTCAACCAGCTCCTCCGCCCCGTCTTCGACCCGAACGCGAAGAAGGCGGCCGTCTCCGAAGGGCAGCTCCTCGCGAAGGGCCTCAACGCCGGTCCCGGCGCCGCCACCGGCCGCGTCGTCTTCTCCGCGCAGGACGCCTTCGAGTGGGCGAAGAAGGGGGAGAAGGTCCTCCTCGTCCGCGAGGAGACGAGCCCCGAGGACATCAAGGGGATGAACGCGGCCGAGGGGATCCTCACCGCCCGCGGCGGCATGACCTCCCACGCGGCGCTCGTCGCGCGGCAGATGGGGAAGGTCTGCATCGTCGGCTGCGAGTCGCTCCGGATCGACTACGCCCAGCGCTGCCTCACCGTGAAGGGCGACGCGAAGAACCGGATCGTCATGGAGGGCGACTGGCTCTCCATCGACGGCTCGACGGGCGAGGTGCTCGAGGGGCGGATCGCGACGAAGCCCTCCGAGGTCCTCCAGGTCCTCCTCGAGAAGAGCCTCGCGCCCGAGGAGAGCCCGGTCTACACGCTCTACGCGACCCTGATGGGCTGGGCCGACAAGGTCCGCCGCCTGAAGGTCCGCGCGAACGCCGACCAGCCCGACCAGTCGGCCAACGCGGTCGCCTTCGGCGGCGAGGGGATCGGCCTCTGCCGCACCGAGCACATGTTCTTCGGCGGCGACCGGATCACGGCCGTCCGCGAGATGATCCTCGGCGACAGCCTCGAGGCCCGCGAGAAGGCGCTCGCCAAGCTCCTCCCGATGCAGCGCGGCGACTTCGAAGGCGTCTTCCGCGCGATGGGCCCGCGGCCCGTCACGATCCGGACGATCGACCCGCCGCTCCACGAGTTCCTGCCGCACACGCTCGACGAGCAGTCGGCCGTCGCCGAGAAGCTCGGCGTCCCGACGGCGGCCGTGACGCAGAAGGTCAACGAGCTCCACGAGATGAACCCGATGCTCGGCCACCGCGGCTGCCGCCTCGGGATCGTCTTCCCCGAGATCACGCGGATGCAGGCGCGCGCCATCCTGGAGGCGGCCTGCAACGTGAAGAAGGAGGGGGTCGAGGTCAAGCCGGAGATCATGATCCCGCTCGTCGGCCACGTGAACGAGCTGAAGGACCAGGAGAAGCTCGTCCGCGAGGTCGCGAAGGACGTCTTCGCGAAGGCCGGCCTCACGGTCGACTACCTCGTCGGCACGATGATCGAGCTCCCGCGCGCGGCGCTGACCGCCGACGAGATCGCCACCGTCGCCGAGTTCTTCAGCTACGGCACGAACGACCTGACGCAGACGACGTTCGGCCTTTCCCGCGACGACGCCGGCAAGTTCCTGCCGGACTACGTCAAGCGCGAGATCCTCCCCGCGGACCCGTTCGAGAAGCTCGACCAGACCGGCGTCGGGAAGCTCGTGAAGATGGGCGTCGAGCTCGGCCGGACGACCCGCCCGAAGCTGAAGATCGGCATCTGCGGCGAGCACGGCGGCGAGCCGTCGTCCGTCGAGTTCTGCCACCGGACGAACCTCGACTACGTCAGCTGCTCGCCGTTCCGGATCCCGATCGCCCGCCTCGCCGCCGGCCAGGCCGCCGTCCGCGAGGGCGCGACCGTCTCCGGCCGGCCGGCGAAGGCCGCGAAGGCCGCGGCCAAGCCGGCCCCGAAGAAGGCGGCCCCGAAGGCGAAGCCCGCGCCGAAGGCGAAGGCGCCCGCAAAGAAGGCCGCCAAGGCCGCGCCGAAGGCCAAGCCTGCTCCGAGGAAGGCCGTGAAGCCGGCCCCGAAGAAGGCGGCGAGGCCCGCGCCGAAGGCGAAGACCAGGCCCGCCCCGAAGAAGCCCGCGAAGAAGGGCAGGAAGTAATCTGCGCGTCTGGGGTCGGCCCGGTCGGCCCCAGACAGACATTCCACGAAAGCTCCGACGGCGGCCGAAAGGCCGCCGTCGCCTCGTCAAGGCGGCCGGCTCGGATCGGCCCCGTCCCCTCGAGCCGCGGGGGGATTCCGGGGCGCCGGCTCCGGGGGGCCTCGTTGTGCCGAACGGAGCCCTTCAGGGCTGGGGCAGCTCGAGGACCTCGGTGATCGGCAGCGGGCGCGTCACCGCGGCATCGCGCTTCAGGGTCGGCCACAGAGTGACCGTTCCCGTCGGAGGGAGTCCGGCGATGACCAGGGTGCCGTCTCGACGGGAGTAGACGTCCCCACCTGCGGCGCGGCGTGCGTTCCACGCCATCGGCGGCGGGACCTCGATGCCGTCGATCGAGTAGCTGATGTGTACCTGAGGGGCCGGGCGGCCGTCGGCGCTGAGGAACCGTACCGTGAAGGGGGAGGAAGGGACCCCGATCCGGATCGGCGAGTCCTCTCCGCCGAATCGCGTGAGCACGATGGAGCCTTGAGCCGAAGCTGCGAACACGGGATCTCCGGGCAGAACCGGAACCTCGAAGAAGGTCTCTCCCGAGGAGTCGGCCGGGGCCGTCAGTGGACCCGAAGGCAGCGCTGCCCATGCCCCTCGCGCAGGTCTGCCGTTCGAGTCCGTCAGGCGTATTCGCGTCTCGGACCCTTTCGTAAGGCGAAACTCGAGATCAGCGGAAGAGGTCTTCTCGTCGACGTCGAGCCGCTTCTCCTCGGAGCGACGATATCCGCGGGCTGTGGCGACGAGGGTCACTCTCCCTGGAGGAGAAGGTGGAAGCGTTACCCTTCCGGATTCGTCGCAGACGAATGGCTCTCCACGGTCTCGCAAGCCGGGGCCTTTCGCCTCCAGATGCCACTCCACCCGGGCACCTGCGATCGGGCCCCCGCTCCCGGCATCGACGACGCGTACGGTGAGAGAGTTGGCGGGAACGACGAAGTCGGCCTGGCGATCCTCTTCGACGTCCAGCGCCTCCGCATGACGGCGAACTGCTGGACCGTCGATGAAGGCGAGGTACTCCCCGGATGGGGCGAGGAGTACCTCGTATCGTCCGTCCGCATCCGTCTCGGTGACCGTCTCCAGTCCCGTGACGAAATGGTGCCAGGTGACCGTGGTCCCGGACAACGGCCGGCTCTTGAGGGAGACCAGCCCCTTCACGAGGTGGATGGCGACGGGAATGGTCACGTCCTTGTCTCGTGAATCGCTCAGGTCGATCAGGAAGAGATCGCGAAACGAACCCGCCTGCCATTGCAGGGCGTAGGGAACGGGGTCGAGTCCCTCGAAGGCGAATTCCGAGTCCGTCCTGATCTTCCGGCTCGAGACGTGCGTGCAGAGGGAATACTGCGGTGGGCCGGATTGGCGGGCGAGCCGGCGACAGTCGAGGAGGTCCACCTCAGCCTCTCCAGAAGGGAGTCTCCCGTTCTGCTCGAAGCGGGCCTTCAGACGGGGTCGCGCGACGACCTTCAGCTCACGGGCGAAGCCCGTTGCCCGATCCGGCGCTTCGATCCTTGCTGGCTCGGCGAGGGCCCAGGCCTTTGAGTCGACGTCGAGGGACCCTTCGCCCGCGGGGACATCGAACCAGAATCCCGTCCAACGCCAGGGATCTCCGGTGACGGCGATGTTCGGCCCGAGCGCGGAGCCGTTCGATTTCCAGTGTACGGAGATCTCCTGATTCCCTCCCGACGTTCCGCTCGCCGGGAAGAGCAGGCTCACGACGAGGTGGGATCTCCCCTTCGGTATTGGCGGGTTCTCGGGAAGCTCCCGCCGCTCGCCAGGCTTCAGGGATAGCGGCTTCCACAAGTCGAGGATCGCTTCTCCTTTGAAGACCGCGGCCAGCATGCTCCGGGCAGGGATCTGCAGGGAGGTTCGGTCCAGACCTACGTCGCTCTTGAAATTCAGGCCAGACTCGACATCCATGACCGTCAGGACGGAATCGGATGGGAAGCGATGGGGGCCCAGCTCCACGAACGCGGCGGGAACGACCCGAAGGACCAGACCCCTTTTCGTCGGAACGTCTGCAGCGGTGTCGGAAAGGTACTTCGGGCGATCGAGCGCCACGAGCGTCGAAGAGCGCAGCGAGATCGTGAACTGCCCGGGTGGCACAGCGCAGATTCCTTTGGGAGCACACTCGACCGGAGGTCCGTTCGTCCCCGATCTCGGCGTGAAGACGACGCGCGTGGCAGGTGTTTCGGAGACGTCGCGGCCGTCCTGGGAGAGGAAGACCTGAACGGATCCCGCGTGGGCATCTGACGCGATCAGCAGGAGAACGAGGGCGCCAGATGCCCTCCGCAACGCGGGGAGTGCGGATCCGGTCAAGGATTCTGATTCTCCGGGCAATGGTGGCCGTCGAAACCACAACCGGGGTCGCCCCCGCACGACGGGCTGGTGATGCTTCCACACCCGCCGCCGAATTCGCTGCATCCGCTCGCAGGGTTCGGTGAAGTGATGCACTGGTACGTGCCGAACCAGTTCGCGCAATTCGCGCCGCATACGATATCCGCAGCGGCGGTGCTGGCGGAACAGATGATCAGCAGGAGTACGGCTGTCGACGCGAGGGACTTCATGACGTTCGGAATCCTCCTTCGTGAGTTGGTGCCCTCAGACGCTACAGCAATTCCGGGGGGGGGGGGCAAGTACTTCTTGGCGCTCGTGGAGGGTCCTCGAACTCCCCTGTCACGTGAGCGCTTCACGCCGAGCCCGTCGGTCAAACCGGAGATCATGATCCCGCTCGTCGGACACGTGAACGAGCTGAAGGACCAGGAGAAGCTCGTCCGCGAGGTGGCGAAGGACGTCTTCGCGAAGGCGGGCCTCACGGTCGACTACCTCGTCGGCACGATGATCGAGCTGCCGCGCGCGGCGCTGACCGCCGACGAGATCGCCCAGGTCGCCGAGTTCTTCAGCTACGGCATGAACGACCTGACGCAGACGACGATCGGCCTTTCCCGCGACGACGCCGGCAAGTTCCTGCCGGACTACGTCAAGCGCGAGATCCTCCCAGCGGACCCGTTCGAGAAGCTCGACCAGACCGGCGTCGGGAAGCTCGTGAAGATGGGCGTCGAGCTGGGCCGGACGACCCGCCCGAAGCTGAAGATCGGCATCTGCGGCGAGCACGGCGGCGAGCCGTCGTCCGTCGAGTTCTGCCACCGGACGAACCTCGACTACGTCAGCTGCTCGCCGTTCCGGATCCCGATCGCCCGCCTCGCCGCCGGCCAGGCCGCCGTCCGCGAGGGCGCGACCGTCTCCGGCAGGCCGGCGAAGGCCGCGAAGGCGGCCGCGAAGCCGGCGCCGAAGAAGGCGGCCCCGAAGGCGAAGCCCGCTCCGAAGGCGAAGGCGCCCGCGAAGAAGGCCGCCAAGGCCGCGCCGAAGGCCCCCGTGAAGAAGGCGGTCAAGCCCGCGCCGAAGAAGGCCGTGAAGCCGGCCCCGAAGGCGGCCCCGAAGGCGAAAGCCAAGCCGGCCCCGAAGAAGCCCGCGAAGAAGGGCCGGAAGTAGCCCCCACGCCGCGGGCCGGGCTCTCCGGCCCGCGGCTCTCGAAGAACGAAGACGCCAGCGGCGGCCTTGCGGCCGCCGCTGGGCTTTCCGGGACTCGGGGACGGGGAAGGCTCAGTCCGGGATCATGACGACGAGGTACCGGCTGTCGCGCCAGAAGGCGTCGCGGTCCGTGACCTTCAGCGTCGACGTCGCGGGGCCGCCGGAGACGATCCGGTAGCTCTCCTCCGGATGCCCGGGAAGGACTCGCACCTTCGTCGCGGGCGCCGGGATCGTGAGCTCGGCCTCCGACGTCACGTCGATCGTCCGGAAGAGCTCGGGGTCGAACTTCCCCGTCTCCTGCCAGGCGCCGCCGAGCCCGAGGATCGAGCCCTTCTTCTCGACGAGGCCCTTCTGCTTCAGCACCGTCTTCCCGGCCACGGCGACGAACGCGGTGTTCGCCTGCCGGGTGCGGGAGGCGATGGCGTCGTCCTTCTCGCGGATCAGCACGTCCTTCGCGAGGATGACGCCCTCCTGCTCGCGGACCCTGCCGTTGAGCTCGGAGACGGTCTTCTCGAGGGTCGCGATCGTCTCGCCCTTCTCCTCGAGCGAGCGCTTCAGCTCGTCGACGAGGGTCTGGAGCGAGGCCATCTTCCGGCCGTCCGCCTTCCGGTCGCGCTCGAGCCGCGCGATCCGGTCGAGGTTCTTCCGGATCGAGTCGCGGATCGTGCCGATCTCCTCGGAGAGCCGCGCACGCGTCGTCGTCCGGGCCTGCCCCTCGCGCGTCACGTCGAGCGTCTTCTTGAGGATCTTCAGCTCCTTGCCCCGGATCTCCTCGAGGGAGGCCTGGACCTCGGCGAGGGTGGCGGCGGCCTCGGCGTCGGACGCCCGGGCCTCGTCCAGCTTCGTGGTGAGCTCCTCGTTGGCGGCGGAGAGGGTCCGGTTCTGCTCCTCGAGGGCGCTCGAGCTCGCCTGCGTCCGGCTGCCGACGTCGGTCTTCGAGCAGGCGCCGAGGGCGAGCGCGCCGACGAGGAGCGGCGCGAGGAATCGGTTCCGCGCTCCGGGCACCTCGCTTCGTGTGTCGAGCCTCATGGGGCACCTCCTGCACCGCCGCCTTTCAAGAGGCGGGCCAGCCCGGGGCCCGGACGTCGAAAGCCCGGCGGCGGAGGCGCTTGCGCAGCGCCGGCGCGCCGCGGCGCCGGCCGGCGGGGGAACAGGTCGTGGAAGGATTTGCACGGGAGGCGGCAACGATTTCCCCGCAGGGGCGGCCCGCCGCTTGCGCGCGCTGCTAACGTGAGGGGCGTGATCCCCGCGCCTCCGGTCCTCTCGGTGCTGCGGCACGCGCTCGCCGACCCGCTCTCGGCGGTGACGGTGAAGGCCGAGGTGCTCGCCGCCCGGCTTCGGCGCGAGCGCCC
>JBDIBE010000130.1:0-8378 GCA_039812785.1 Thermoanaerobaculia bacterium
TGTCGCTGATCATGTACCTGAAGGCGGCGGGTATCGAGACGCCGGAGATGGTCTCGGGGACCGTCGGGGCCGGCCTCATCGGCCTCGGATTCCTCTCGAGCGTCCGCCACAACCGGGCGGCCAGGAAGCCCGCAGAATAGCGCCCGGAGGCCGTCAGGCGGGCTTCGAGGCCGCGCCGGCCGAGACGAGGACCTTGTCGACCCGGGGCCCGTCCATGTCGACGACCTCGAAGCGGAGCCCGTGCGCGAGGACCGACTGCCCGGCGTGGGGGATCCGGCGAAGGCGGTGGAGGACGAGGCCCGCGACGGTCGTGTACGCGCCGCCGGCCTCGTCCGCGAGCTCGTCGGCGCCGAGCGCCTCCTCGACCTCCTCCACGGACGCCGAGCCGTCGAAGAGCCAGCTGCCGTCCTCGCGTCGGACGGACGAGGTCTCCTCCCCGGGCTCAGGGAAGTCGCCGAGGACGGCGGTCGCGAGGTCGGTCAGCGTGACGATCCCCTGGATCGAGCCGTGCTCGTCGACGACGAGCGCCGCCTTCGCGCGCGCCTCGCGGAGCTGCTCGAGGGCGGCGAGCGCCGGGAGGCTCTCGGGGACGAGGAGCGCGGGGCGGGCGAGGGATCGCAGGTCGACGGGGCCGCCGCCGAGCGCGGCGCGAAGGAGGTCGGACGCCCCGACGATCCCGACGGGCTCGTCGAGGGCGCCGTCGCCGACGGCGTAGCGGCCGTGGGGCGACGACGAGACCGTCTCGCGGAGCGCTTCGGGCGACGCGGCGGCGTCGAGCCAGACGACGTCGCGCCGGGGAGTCATGAGCGAGCCGACCGTCCGGTCGCCGAGCCCGAGCACCCCCTCGACCATCTCCTGCTCCGCCTCCTCGAGCACGCCCTCCTCTGCGCCCCGCTCGACGAGGCTCAGGATCTCGTCCTCGGTCACCGACGGCCCCGCCGCCCCGCCGACCGGGAGGAGCCGGACGAGCCCCTCCGTGACCGCGGACAGACCGCGCTCGAGCGGCCCGAATGCGCGCGCGAGGAGCTCCAGCACGGGGGCGGCCGCGCAGGCGATCGGCTCGGGGGCGAGGAGCGCGAGCCGCTTCGGCACGAGCTCGCCGACGACGAGCGACAGGACGGTCACCGCGGCGACGACGACCCCGAAGCCGATCGGAGGGCCGTACCTCTCGAGGTGGGGGAGCCGCGCGAGGGCGGCGCCGAGGTCCTCGCCCAGGGTGGCCCCGCCGAACGCTCCCGCCCCGACGCCGACGAGGGTGATGCCGATCTGGATCGTCGAGAGGAGGCGGGAGGGGCTCTCGGCCAGGGCGAGCGCGACCGACGCGGTCCGGCTCCCGCCGTCGGCCCTCGCGCGCAGGCGCTCCCTCCGGGACGAGACGACGGCGAGCTCCGACATCGCGAGGAGCCCGTTCAGGGCGACGAGCAGCAGGAGGACCGCGATCTCGAAGACCATCGCCGGGCGGAGGCGGAGCTCGGCCCTCCCTCCCTCAGAGGAGCTTGATGACGAGGAAGCCGCCGACGAGGAGGACGAGGAACGCGAGAGCGGCGAGGTCGAAGTTCCGCTCGAGGTGCCTGCGGATCGTCGGCCCGAAGAGGCGGAGGAGGCCCGAGACGATCGTGAAGCGCGCGCCCCGGCCGATGACGCTCACGCCGAGGAACGGCAGGAAGGGCATCCCCGTGGCGCCGGCGGCGATCGTGGCGACCTTGTAGGGGATCGGCGTGAAGGCGGCGGCGGCGAGGAACCAGATGCCCCACTCGCCGTTGTAGAGCTCGACGACCTTCGCCCAGTGGTGCTGAGCGTTGTAGAACTCGACGATCGCCTGTCCGGCCGTCGCCATGAACGCGTGCCCGATGAGGTAGCCGCCCATCGCGCCGACGACGGAGCCCGTCGTGCAGAGGACGGCGGCGCGCACCCAGAGGCGCGAGGAGGCCGCGACGATGGCGATGAGGAGGACGTCGGGCGGGATCGGGAAGACGGACGACTCGGCGAGCGCGATGAGGAAGAGCGCCGCGAGCGCCTGGGGCGTGTCGGCCCAGTGCATCGTCCAGTCGTAGAGGGCCCGCACCCAGCGCCGGGGAGCCGCCAGGGCGCGCAGGAAGCGGTTCGGAGAAGAGGCGGCGGCCGCCTCGGGCTCGGGGACGGGGGCGGGGGCCGGTGCGGACATCCGGCGGAGGTTACCTGAACCCATCTCGCCGCGCGCTCCCGCCCGGAGCCGCCATAATCGGCCCGTGCTGAGGTTCGAGGACATCCTCGACGCGGTCGAGAGCTACCTGCCGGGGGCCGACGACGACCTCCTCCGGCGGGCGTACATCTACTCGGCCCAGGCGCACAAGCACCAGCTCCGCTCCTCCGGCGAGCCCTACCTCGTCCACCCGATCGGCGTCGCGATGATCCTCGCCGAGCTGAAGCTCGACGAGGTCTCGGTGGCGACGGGCCTCCTCCACGACGTCCTCGAGGACACCCCGACGACGAAGGAGCAGCTCGCGGCTCTCTTCGGGAGCGAGGTCGCCGAGGTCGTCGACGGCGTCACGAAGATCGGGCGGTACGCCTACACGTCGAAGGAGGCGCAGCAGGCCGAGACGTTCCGGAAGATGCTCCTCGCGATGACGGGCGACCTGCGCGTCATCCTCGTCAAGCTCGCCGACCGCCTCCACAACATGAGGACGCTGCACCACCTCCGGGACGAGAAGCGGCGCGCGATCGCGGCCGAGACGATGGAGATCTACGCGCCGCTCGCGAACCGGCTCGGCATGGGGCGGATCAAGGGGGAGCTCGAGGACCTCTCGTTCCAGTACCTCCACCCGGAGGAGTTCGCGTCGCTCTCGGCCGCGGTCGACGAGCGGATGAAGGCCTCGGGCGCCGCGATCGAGAAGCTCCGGGGCGACATCGCCGGGAGGCTCGACGACGCCGGGATCCCCGCCGACGTGAGCGGCCGGGTCAAGCGGCTCTGGTCGATCCGGCAGAAGCTCGTGCGGCAGGCGATTCCCCTCGACCAGCTCTACGACATCCTCGCGTTCCGGGTCCTCGTCGACTCGATCCGCGACTGCTACAGCGCCCTCGGCATCGTCCACCAGGCCTGGCGCCCCGTCCCCGGGCGGATCAAGGACTACATCGCCATGCCGAAGGCGAACTTCTACCAGTCGCTTCACACGACGGTCATCCCGGAGGGGGAGCCGCCGTTCGAGATCCAGATCCGGACGCGGGAGATGGACCTCGTGGCCGAGCAGGGGATCGCGGCCCACTGGAAGTACAAGGAAGGGCGCGGGACGCGGCGCGTCGACGAGCAGGGGATCGCCGCCATCCGGCAGCTCCTCGAGACGACGCGCGACATCGCGAACCCGCGCGAGTTCCTCTCCTCCCTCAAGATGGACCTCTACGCGGACGAGGTCTACACGTTCACGCCGAAGGGCGCCGTCTACTCGTTCCCCCGCGGGGCGACGCCGGTCGACTTCGCCTACCGGATCCACACCGACGTCGGCCACCGCTGCGTCGGGGCGCGGGTGAACGGGCGGCTCGTCCCGCTCCGGACGACGCTCGTCAACGGCGACATCGTGGAGATCATGACGGCGCCCGCGGCCCAGCCCTCCCGCGACTGGCTCGCCTTCGTCGTGACGTCCCGCGCCCGGAACAAGATCCGGGCCTTCCTCCAGACGAAGGAGAAGCAGAAGTCGATCGAGATCGGCCGCCGATTCCTCGAGAAGGAGCTGAAGAAGGTCAAGCGCTCCCTCGGGAAGCTCCTCGACGCGAAGGCGTTCGACCCGGTCCTTTCCGACTTCGGCGTCGCGAAGGTGGAGGACCTCTTCGCCGAGCTCGGCTACGGCAAGGTCCTCCCGAAGGTCGTCGTCCAGAAGCTCTTCCCGCAGGCCGAGCCCGCGGCCGAGGCGGCGCCGTCCCGCACGGACGCGCTGAAGAAGGTCGTCCGCAAGATCCTCCCGATCGGCGGGACCGGGATCCTCGTCCGGGGCGAGAACGACCTCCTCGCGACGCTCGCCAAGTGCTGCCGGCCGGTGCCGGGGGAGGAGATCGTCGGCTACGTCACGCGGGGGCGAGGAGTCTCGGTCCACTCCGCCGCCTGCCCGAACGTGAGGAACCTCCTCTTCGACCCGAGCCGGGAGATCGAGGTCGAGTGGCACGTCGGCAAGGACGCGTCGTTCACGGTCGACCTCGAGGTCCAGGTCGAGGACCGCCCCGGGATCCTCGCGCGCGTCACCCAGGTCATCTCGGACGCCTCTTCGAACATCGAGTCGATCGAGGCGAGGACGAGCCCCGGCGGCACGGCGGTCATCGAGGGGAGCGTCACGACCCCGGACCGGCGCCACCTCGACAAGCTCCTGCTCGCGATCCGGGCGGTCCCCGGGGTGACGAGCGTGAGACGGAAGTTCAACGTCTCACGGCTCGGGGCGCGCTGAGGGGCGCGGGCCTCCGGCCCGGCGCCCCCCGCGCGGCGGGCGTCAGCGGACGACCTTGGCGACCTTGTCGGAGCGCAGGCAGCGCGTGCAGACCGTGACCCGCCGGGAGCCGGCCGGCGTGGCGGCGCGGATCCTCCGGAGGTTCGGCTTGAACTGCCGGTTCGAGACGTTGTGGGCGTGGCTGACCTTGTGCCCGGCCACCGGGGACTTTCCGCAGATTTCGCACATCTGGGGCATGGGGGACTCCCTCTGATTCCTGACGCGATTTCCGGCGGCCGGTCGCACCGACGTTCGACGTCGGAGCCGGGCAGCCGCCGGAACTGCGACTTATAGCGCCCTTCGGCCTCTCTGTCCAGCGGCTTTTCGGCGGCTCCAAGTCCTTGACAGGCTCGGAAGCCCCGCGCAACATACCCGTCACAAAGGCTTTACTCAGCTCGTGCTTGGGCGTCGCGTCGGTTCCGGAACGTAGAGGGAGGGAGACCGCACCGTGTTGTTCCGCAAGGCCAAGAACCTCGTCGGTCTCGACATCGGCTCGTCCGCCGTCAAGCTGGTCGAGCTCAGGGCGGGCAAGGAGGGGCGATTCCAGCTCGTCAAGGCCGGGCTGGAGAGCCTCTCCCCCGAGGCGATCGTCGACGGCGCCATCATGGATTCGTCGCTCGTGGTCGAGACGATCTCCCGGCTTCTCGCCTCGACCGGCGTAAAGAACCCGAACGTGGCCGTCTCCGTCTCGGGGCACGCGGTCATCGTCAAGAAGATCCAGCTCCCGACGATGCCCGAGGAAGAGCTCTCCGAGTCGATCCGCTGGGAGGCGGAGCAGTACGTCCCGTTCGACATCAACGACGTCTACCTCGACTACGTCGTCCTCGACCCGGGCGCCCCGGGCGAGACGATGGGGGTCCTTCTCGTCGCGGCGAAGAAGGAGAAGGTCGACGACTACAAGAACGTCGTGACGCAGGCCGGGCGGGCGCCGGGCCTCGTCGACGTCGACGTCTTCGCCCTCCAGAACTGCTACGAGGTGAACTACGGGCTCGACCCGACCCGCGTCGTGGCGCTCGTGAACATCGGGGCCTCGGTCATGAACGTGAACATCGTCGCGAACGGCCAGACGGTCTTCTGGCGCGACATCACGTTCGGCGGGAACCAGTTCACGGACGCGCTCCAGAAGGCCTTCTCGCTCAACTTCGAGCAGGCCGAGGCGCTGAAGCGGGGCGAGCCGGTCGGCGGGCAGTCGGCCCAGAGCATCCAGCCGGTCCTCACCGGGGTCTGCGAGGACGTGGCCGGAGAGCTCCAGAAGACGATCGACTTCTTCCACGCCACGTCCGGCTCCGACAAGGTCGACACGATCGTCCTCTCCGGCGGCGGCTCGCGGGTCGCGCGTCTCGACGAGGTCCTGAAGGAGAAGTTCGGCCTCCCCGTCGAGATCATGAACCCGTTCCGCTCCGTCGGCGTCGACGACCGCGCGGTCGACCCGGCGTGGCTCTCCGAGAACGGTCCCTCGCTCGCGATCGGCGTCGGGCTCGCCGTGCGGAAGCTCGGGGAGTGACGGAGGAGGCCGCATGATCAAGATCAACCTCCTCGCCGAAGCAAAGCCTGTCAAGAAGAAGAAAGGCGTCTCCGCGCTCGGCGGCGCCGGCCGGCTGAACCTGATCCTGATCCTCGGCGGGCTCCTCATCGGGCTCATCGTCGTCGGGGTCCAGTGGTGGGTCGAGGCGTCCCGGCTGGGCGACCAGGAGGAGAAGAACCGCCTGGCGCAGCAGGAGGTCACGCGGCTCGAAGCCGTCCTCCGCGAGGTCGCCGACTTCGA
Organism: Thermoanaerobaculia bacterium; assembly: GCA_039812785.1. GTDB lineage: Bacteria > Acidobacteriota > Thermoanaerobaculia > UBA5066 > UBA5066 > UBA5066. The sequence continues at coordinate 6,214 of JBDIBE010000130.1, forward strand.
GGACAAGAAGGCGAAGCTGCAGAAGAAGGTCGACCTCATCAACGCGCTCAAGGCGAACCAGAAGGGCCCCGTCCGCCTCATGGACGAGGTCTCGAACGCGCTCCCCGACCTCCTGTGGCTCGAGAGGATGGAGGTCAAGGGGAACCTCATCACGATCGACGGGAAGGCGCTCAATCCGCCGGCGGTGGCGAACTTCCTGACGAACCTGAAGATGGTGCCGTCGTTCCAGGAGCCCAAGGTGAAGGACATCACCGCGGCGACGGGCGGCGGCGCCGCGAACCTCTACAAGTTCGGCCTCTCGTTCGTCTTCGCCGACCTGGACCGGACCCAGGCCGAGAACGCCGCGCCCGCGGCAGGCGGAGCCTCCGCCCCCGCGCCTGCCGCACCGGCCGCGACCGCCGCGCCGGCCGCGGGGAAGTGAGGGGGTAGGACGTGGCGATCGAACTGAAGCAGCTCGAGGACAAGCCCTGGTACTACGGCCTCGGCATCGGCGTGGCCCTCGCCGTCGGCCTCTGGGCCATCGCGAACTGGCAGTACCCGAACTTCACCGAGATGCAGGAGCGCCTCGCGCGCCTGAAGGGGGAGTACGCGAAGCTGCAGGAGAAGATCGAGCGCGGCCGCATCGCGGAGCGCCGGCTTCCGCAGCTGCGCGAGGAAGTCCGCCGGATCGAGCTCGACCTGAACCGCCTGCTCGAGATCCTGCCGACGAAGCGCAACACCGAGGAGCTCATCAAGAGGATCGAGGCGATCGCCCGGCAGGGCGACTTCTTCCTTCGCAGCTTCACGCCGAAGGAGTACGTCAACAAGGACTTTTACGCCGAGTGGCCGATCGACATCGCGCTCGACGGGACGTACCACAACCTCGCGCTCTTCTTCGACAAGATGGCCCGCTTCTCGCGGATCATCAACGTCGAGTCGCTGACGATGACCGGGTACGCCGACGCGAAGATGGGGCAGACGCTCGCCGCGAAGTTCACCCTCAAGACGTTCATCTACCTCGGCGACCAGGCGTCGTCCGGCAAGGCCGCCGGCGCCAAGGGCGGGCCCGCGGCGAAGCCGAAGCCCGCGGCCGCGGGGGCGATCCCGGCCGGCTCGGGCCGCGAGGGGGATCTCTGATGAAGGCCGCATCCGTGCTCGCGGCTCTCGCCGCCGCGTCGATCCTCGGAATCGCGTCGGAAGCGCCGGCGCAGGCGCCTCCGCCCGCTCCGGCGCCGGCCGAGACCGGCGTCGCCGTCCCGGTTCCCGCCGAGGGGGACGCCGCGGCCCCTGCCTACGCCTACGAGGTCCGGGGCCGGCGCGACCCGTTCCGCTCCCTGCTCCTCCGGACACAGGACGACCGGGACCGCCAGCGTCCTCCCGGGATCGCCGGAATGCTCGTGGAGGAGCTCGAGCTCCAGGGAACGATCCGCACCAAGCAGGGGTGGATCGCCATGATGCGGGGAGGCGACAACAGGTCGTACCTGCTCCGGAAGGGGACCACCGTCTTCGACGGCGAGGTCATGGAGATCGGTCCGACCGAGGTCGTCTTCCGTCAGAACGTCAACGACCCGACGAGCCCGAAACCGTTCCGGGACATCGTCAAGGCGCTGGCCCTTCAGGCGAAGCCGTGAGCGAAGGAAGATCGATGAGGACGAACACGACCCGCCACGAAGTCGGCCAGCCCTCCGGCACCTCGAACCTCGCGTGGGGAGGAACCATGTTTCGAACTGGAAGGTTCTCGGCACCCGGGCTGGCGGGGATCCTCGTCGCGGCCCTCGCGGCCGCGGGCTGCTCCTCGCAGGCCGGTCCCGCCCTCTCGACGGGGCACACCGCCGCGTCGGAGTCCTCGGCTCCCGTCGTCCTCACCGGAGCGTCGCTCCTGATCGACGGCGACGCCCCGCGGCTCCTCCTCACGGCCGAAGGGCCGATCCAGCCGATGGTCTACGCCCGCGAGGGCTCCCGGACCCTCGTCGTGGACCTTCCCGGCACGGTCGTGCAGCCGGGGCTCGAGCCGCCCAGGGCGGACGGCAAGCTCCTGACGCACCTCGGCATGAGCTCCTTCACCGAGCTCGGCAAGCCGCAGGTCCGGTTCGAGCTGACGGGGCGAGGCTCCCTCGACACGCAGATCAGCGGCGAGCCGGGAGCCCGGGCGATGTCGATCGCGCTGCTGCCTCGGATCGAGGAGC
>JBDIBE010000131.1:0-8317 GCA_039812785.1 Thermoanaerobaculia bacterium
CACTCCGCGGCGAAGGCGCCCTCGCGGGGGGCCGTGACCGGGAAGGCGAAGGTCGCCGTGCCGAGCGTCGGGACCGGCAGGCCCGAGGGGAGCGCCACGCGCCCCGGCGAGAGGAGCGCGGCATCGCCGAGCGGCGCGAGGGCGTAGCCCCCGTCGCGCGTCCAGGTCGCGCGCCCCGTGTTGCGGAGCGTGATCCGCGCCGTCGCCGGGACGCCCGGGGCGAGCGCCTGCGGCACGACCGCCTCGACGAGCTCGGCCGCATCGCCGTAGGGACGGTAGCTCGAGGTGAACGTGGCGACGCCCGTGTACGACGGCTTCGCCGAGCGGTCCGCGCGGAGGAGGCCCCACTTCGGGATTCCCGCGCCCGGGTCGTCGGCGAGCTCGTAGACGAAGACCTTCTTCACCCACGACGGCTCGCCCGGCCTCCCGAACCAGTCGCGGAGCAGCTCGACGAGCCAGGCAGACTGCGACGCCTCGCCGACGGCGTCCGACGCCCACCCCGTCTCGGTGAGCCAGAAGGGCTTCCCCGAGGCGCCCGCCTCGCGGAGGACCTCGCGGACGGACGGGGCGACGACGTCCCAGCGCTGCGGGTTCCCGCCGAACGTCGTCGAGGCGTCGAGCTTGCGCGTGACGTTCCCGTTGTCCCCCTGGTCGTAGACGTGGTGGGTGACGACGTCGAGGGAGTCGCCCGCATAACGCAGGACGTCGAGGAGCCAGTAGTACCACTCGGCCCCTCCCCCCTTCAGATGCGCGAGGTCGGGGCCGCCGACGAGGGCGTCGGGGTCGGCCTTCCGGATCTCTTCGGACGCCGGACGGAGGAGGACGTCCACGTACTGGGCGCGCGTCCCCGCCCAGAACGCGGGGAGGTTCGGCTCGTTCCAGACGCCCCACGCCTTCACGCGCCCGCGGTAGCGCCGCGCCGCCTCGCGCACGAACGCCCGCCACTCGGAGACGGCCCGCGGGACGCCGCTCGCGGCGGGACCGTCCGTCGCCCAGGCGGGCGTGCCGACGAGGCTCGCGTAGACCTCGATCCCCCGCGCGCGCGCCTCCGCGACGATCCCGTCGTAGACGCGCCAGTCACGCGCCCCCCTCGCCGGCTCGACCCACGACCAGATGAAGTCGATCCGGATCCAGCCGAGGCGCGCCGCCTGCGCGAGGTCGAGGAGGAGGCGGAGGTCCTCTCCTTCCGGGGCGTGGGCGTTCACGCCGTAGGGGGAGGCTTCCCCGGCCGCCGCCGGGGCGGGCCGCGGCGCCGCGAGGAGCGCGGCCGCGAGGAGGATCGCCGTCCTGAAGCGGCGCGTCACGACGCGGATCGTCTCAGAACGCGCCGCGTTCGTGTAAGACTCCGGCCGCTCCATGAACGAGACCGCCCCGGCCGCAACCGGCGCCGCCGTGACCGCCCGCCTCGCGGCGCGCGGCCTCGCCGTCCTGACGTTCATCAACCTCTTCAACTACCTCGACCGCTTCGTCGTCGCCTCGCTCGTCGAGAGCCTCCGCGCCTCCGAGCTGCGGCTGACGGACACTCAGGCGGGGGCGCTCATGACCGGCTTCATCGTCGTCTACATGGCGACGTCGCCGCTCTTCGGCGTCCTCGGCGACCGGGGCTCGCGCCCGCGCCTCCTCGCCCTCGGCGTCTTCGTCTGGAGCCTCGCGACGGCCGCGGCCGGCCTCGCGCGGAGCTTCTTCTCGCTCTTCGCGGCGCGCGCCGCCGTCGGGATCGGCGAGGCGGCCTACGGCACGATCGCCCCGAGCCTCCTCGCCGACTACTTCTCCCGCGAGAAGCGCGGGCGGATCTACGCGATCTTCTTCTGCGCCATCCCGATCGGCTCCGCCCTCGGCTACATCGTCGGAGGGTGGGCCGACACGCACCTCGGCTGGCGCTCGGCCTTCTACGTCGCGGGGCTCCCGGGCCTCCTCCTCGCGTTCCTCGCGCTGACGCTCCCCGACCCGCCTCGCGGCGTGATGGACGCCGGCGAGGAGGTTCCCGCGGGGGCCTCGACGGAGGGCGGCTGGGGCTCGTATCTCGCCCTCGCGAAGAACCGGCCGTTCCGGATCGCCGTCCTCGGCTACGCCGCCTACACGTTCGGCGTCGGCGGGATGGCGTTCTGGATGCCCGCCTTCCTCGAGCGGGTCCGCGGCGTCCCGAAGGAGGCCGCGACGATCCGCTTCGGCCTCGTCGTCGTCGTCACCGGCTTCGTCGGGACGTTCGCCGGAGGCTTCGTCGGAGACGCGCTCCTGAAGCGGACGAAGGAGGCCTACCTCTGGGTCTCCGGCGTCGCGACGCTCCTCGCCGTGCCGTTCGCCGTCGCGGCCCTGAAGGCGCCGAGCCCGTCGGTCTACCTCCCCGCGCTCGTCGTCGCGCAGCTCCTCGTCTTCGCCTCGACGGGGCCGATCAACTCCGCGATCGTGAACGACGTCCTCCCGTGGCAGCGCGCCGCGGCGGTCGCCGCGTGCAACTTCACGATCCACGTCCTCGGCGACGTCCCATCGCCGCCTCTCCTCGGCGCGCTCGCCGACGCGACCTCGCTCGCCTCCGCCGTCCTCCTCGTCCCGGTCGCGTTCCTCGTGGGCGGCGCGATCTGGACGTGGGGCGCCGTCACGGGGCGCCGCGCGTGATCCGCGCCGCGGCGACCGCTCTCTCGCGCCTCGTCCTCCGCGTCTTCTACCGGCGCCTCGAGGCCTCCGGCCTCGAGCGGGTCCCCGCCTCGGGGCCGACGATCCTCGTCCTGAACCACCCGAACGGGCTGATGGACCCGCTCCTCCTCCTCTGCCTCTCGCCGCGCCCCGTCTCGTTCCTCGCCAAGTCGCCGCTCTTCACGATGCCGTTCGTCTCCCTCTTCGTGAAGGCGTTCGACTCGATCCCGGTCTACCGGCCGCAGGACGCCGACGCGGACGTGAGGCGGAACCGCGAGACCTTCGCGAAGGCGCGCGACCTCCTCCGGCGCGGCGGGGTCCTCGCCCTCTTCCCGGAGGGGATCTCGCACGACGCGCCGCGCCTGATGCCGCTCAAGTCGGGCGCGGCGCGGATCGCCCTCGGCGCCGCCGCCGAGTGCCCGGTCACGCTCGTCCCCGCGGGGCTCACGTACGAGGCGGCCGACGTCTTCCGGAGCGGCGCCCTCCTCCGCGTCGCCGAGCCGTTCGCCGTCGAGCCGATCCCGCTCGACGAGAGGGGCGAGCCGCCGCGGACCGCCGTGAAGGCGCTCACGGAAAGGGTGCGCGCCGCCCTCGAGACCGCGACGCTCCAGGCCGACGACGTCGAGTCGATCCGCCTCGCCTCCTTCGCCGAGTCGCTCCTGCCGCCGCCCGACGCCGGCCTCGAGGGGCACGTCGCCGTCCGCCGGCTCCTCCTCGAGCGGGCCGAGATCCTCCGCTCCCGCGCGCCGGAGCGCCTCGACGCGCTCGCCGCCCGCCTCGGCCGCTTCCGGCGCGTCCTCCAGACGGCCGGCCTCACGCCCGACGTCCTCGACGCGGGGACGGCCCGCGCCGAGCTCGCCGCGTCCAGCGTCGCCGCGCTCCTCGTCGCCCTCTTCCTCGCCCCCGGCGCGCTCGTCGGCCTCCTCGCCCACGCCCCGGCCTACAACCTGATCGGGCCGCTCGCCAGGCGGCTCGCCGGGGAAGACACCGACATCGTCGCGACGATCAAGGTCCTCGGCGCGTTCGTCTTCTTCCCCCTCACCTGGATCGGCCTCGGGACGGCCGCGGGCCTCGCCTGGAGCCTCCCGCTCGGCCTCCTCGTCGGCCTCGGCCTCCCGCTCCTCGGCGGGTTCGCGCTCCTCCTCCTCGAGAGGTGGGAGGCGACCGCCGCCGCGCTCCGCGCGCTCGGCCTCTCTCTCTTCCGCCGCCGCTCCTTCGCGCGCCTCCTCGCCGAGCGCGACGCCCTCGTCCGCGAGATGGCCGCCCTCTCCGCGCGGATCGACTCCGCAGAATAGAAAATCAAGACCTGACCCCGCGCGCAGTCGGGGTCAGGTCTTGAAATTACATTCTGGCGACTCAGGCGAGCGAGAGGAGCGCCTCCTCGACGGCTCCCTTTACGAGCGGGACCTTGTAGTCGTTGTCCGACATCGGCTCGGCGCCCCGGACGGAGAGCTCGGCCGCCTCGGCGGCGAGCCTCGGGTCGAGGGGCTTCCCGACGAGGAGCTTCTCGACCTCGGCGAGGCGCCACGGCGTCGGAGCGACGCCCGAGAGGACGACGCGGGCCGACGCGACCTTCCCGTCCTTCACGGAGAGGGCGAGGGCGACGCCGCCGAGGGCGAAGTCCCACGCGCCGCGCGAGCGGACCTTCTTGTAGAGCCCCTTCCCGCCCGCGAGAGGCGGCGGGAGGAGGACCTCCGTGACGATCTCTCCCGGGGCGAGGACCGTCTCGCGCGTGTGGTCGACCGCGGGGAGGACGAAGAGCTTCTCGACGGGGAGGCTTCGCGGCCCCTTCGGCCCGGCGGTCCTGACCGTCGCCTGGAGCGCGACGAGCGGCGAGGCCGTGTCGGACGGGTGGACGATGTAGCAGCCCGACCCTCCGAAGATCGCGTGGTAGGTGTTCTCGCCGGAAGCGGCGAAGCAGGTGTCGCCCCCCTTGCGGGCGCAGTCGAAGTCGCCGCGGAAGTACCAGCAGCGGGGGCGCTGGCAGAGGTTCCCTCCGAGCGTCCCCTGGTTGCGGAGCTGCGGGCTCGCGGCGGCGGCGGCGCCTTCTGCGAGGGCGGTCCACCCCTTCGCGATCTCCGGGTGGCGGGCGATCTCGGCGAGCGTCGTCAGCGCGCCGATCTTCAGGCCCCCGTCCTTCGTGGCGGAGATCCCCTTCAGCTCGGCGAGGCCGGAGAGGCTGACGACGGACTTCGCGTCGAAGACGCCGTCGCGGAGGCACCCGAGGAGGTCGGTCCCGCCGGCGTGGGCGCGGGCGCCCTCGGCGGAGAGCGCCTTCACCGCCTCGGCGACGGAGCGGGGACGGACGTAGCGGAAGCTCGGAAGCATCGCGTCACCCCTTCTTCCCGCCCGCGGCGAGGAGGGCGGCGAGCTTCGGCGGCGTGATCGGCGCGTCGTGGACGCGGAGGCCGACGGCGTCGCGGACGGCGTTCGCGATCGCGGCGGCCGTCGGGATCGTCGCCGGCTCGCCGACGCCCTTGGCGCCCGCGGTGTTGCACTCGGTGTCGACGAGGTCCGCCGAGAGGACGGTCTGCTCGGCCGGGACGTCGAGCGCCGTCGGGATCTTGTAGTCGTGCCAGTTCGCGTTGCACATCTTCCCGGTCTGCCGGTCGAGGACGCGAGCCTCGGTCCTCCCGAGGCCGAGCCCCATGACGAGGCCTCCCTGGACCTGGCACTCGAAGGTGAGGCGGTTCATGACGCGGGCGCTGTCCTGCGCGGCGAGGAGCCGCGTGACGGTCACCTCTCCGGTCCGCGTGTTCACCTCGACCTCGGCGAAGTGCGCGGCGAACATCGAGATGACCTTCCCCTCGACGTTCGGGCCGCGCGTCCCGACGCCGACGAGGACCTGCTGCCGCTCGAGGACGGGGACCTCGGCGACGGCCACCTTCTTCGACGGGTCCTTCGTCGAGACGACCGCGTCGCCCGCGATCGCGAGCTCCGCCGACGGGACCTTAAGGTGCTCCGCGGCGCTCGCGAGGAGCTTCGTCCGGACCTCGATCGCCGCGGCGCGGGCCGCGGGCATGTCGGACGGGACCGTCTTCGAGCCGCCGCTCGGGCCGCTGTACTGCGTCGTCCCGGTGTCCGCGTGCTCGACCTGGATCTTCTCGAGCGGCACTCCGAGCTCCTCGGCGACGACCTGGCTCATCACGGTCTTCGTCCCGGTGCCGATGTCGGCGGCCCCGGTGTTCACGTTGACGCTCCCGTCGGCGTAGAGCTTCACGATGACGGTCGCCGGCGGCCCGCCTCCGTAGCCCCAGAGGGCCGAGGCGACGCCGTGCCCCTTCCGGACCGGCCCGTCGGCCTTCTTCGCCTTCCGGAGCCCCTCCCAGCCGAAGGCCTTCGCGCCGTCGCGCAGGCACTCGGCGAGGCCGGTCGAGGTGTAGGGCTGGTTCCCGCGCCGCTGGCTCACCTTCGGCACGTTCGCGAGGCGCAGCGCGACCGGGTCCATGCCGAGCTTCAGGGCGAGGTCGTCCATCGCCTGCTCGAGGGCCCAGGCCCCCTGCGGGAAGCCGGGGGCGCGCATCGCCCGCGCGCGGCCGGCGTTGATCGCGACGTTCTCGTCGACGGTCCTCACGTTGGGGCACGCGTAGAGGTCCGTCGCGAGGAACGACGTCGAGGCGCCGTCCGGGTAGGCGCCGCCGGAGCCGATCGAGGAGAACTCGATCGCGGTGAGCGCCCCGTCCTTCTTCGCGCCGATCCTCACCGTCATCGTGTTCGCCGGGCGGTTCCCCGCGGCGACGAACGTCTCTTCTCGGGAGAGGAACAGCTTCACGGGGCGGGCCGCCATCTTCGCGAGGAGCGCCGCGACGACGGTGTACTTCCCCGCCTCGAGCTTCGAGCCGAAGCCGCCCCCCATGTAGTGCCCGATCACGCGGACGTTCGCGAGAGGGAGCTTCAGCGCCTGCGCGACGCGCTCCTGGACCTCGAAGACGCCCTGCGTCGTGTCCCAGACCGTGAGGCGGTTGCCGTCCCACTTCACGACGGAGCCGTGGACCTCCATCGGGGTGTGGATCTGGCAGGAGGTCGAAAACGTCCCCTCGACGACGGCGTCGGCCGCCGCGAAGCCCGCCGCGACGTCGCCGCGCTCATACCGCGCCGGGTCGCCGTACCGGTTCGTCCCCTCGTGGAGGAGGGGCGCGTCCGGCTTCAGCGCCTCGCGCGGATCGAGGACGAACGCGAGGACCTCGTACTCGACCTTGATGGCCGCGAGCGCGTCGTACGCCTGCGCGCGCGTCTCCGCGGCGACGGCGGCGACCTCGTCCCCCTCGTGCCGCGCCCGGTCGTCGAAGAGCGTCGAGTACCATTTCCCGCGGCCGCGGTACCAGGGGACGTCCGCCCCCGGCGACTTCGCCGTGATCACCGCCCTCACGCCCGGCATCTTCTCGGCCGCGCTCGTGTCGACCGACTTCACGGCGGCGTGCGCGTGCGGACAGCGGAGGATCGCCGCGTGGAGCATGTCGGGGAGGGCGACGTCGAGCGGGTAGACGGCCGAGCCGCTGACGCGCTCGTAGCCGTCGACGCGCGGCACGCGCTTCCCGACGACCTTCGTCTCGCCCCACGGCGGCATCTCCGCCTTCGGCGGGGCGGTCTCGGGGACGGGGCCCTGGAGCCAGTAGCGGAGGTCGGTCACGGCGTCACCTCCCCTTCTCCGGCGGCGCGGCCTTCCGGAGGCGCGCGGCCGTCCCGACGGCCTTGAAGATGTGGGCGTACGTGCCGCAGCGGCAGAGGTTCCCGCTCATGCCGTGCCGCACCTCGTCGAGCGTCGGGTCGGCGTTCGCGCGGAGGAGCCCCTCGGCGGCCATCACCTGGCCGGGCGTGCAGTAGCCGCACTGGTAGGCGTCCTCCTCGACGAAGGCCTTCTGGACGGGCCCGAGCTCCTCCCCCTCCATGAGCCCCTCGACGGTCGTCACCTGCCGCCCCTCGGCCTCGAGCGCGAGCGTGAGGCAGGAGTAGCGCGGGACGCCGTCGATCAGGACGGTGCAGGCGCCGCACTCGCCCCGCTCGCACCCCGGCTTCGTCCCGGTGAGGCCGAGTTTCTCGCGGAGGACGAGGAGGAGCGTGTCGCGCGGCTCGACGAGGACCTTGTGGGTCCGCCCGTTCACCGTGAGCGTGAGCTTCGACGGCTCGGCGGCGGCGACCTCCGGAACGGGCGCGGGAGCCTTCGCGGGCGCCGAGAGCGCCTCGTTCGCGACCGCGACGCCGACGGCCGCGGGGACGACGGAGCCGAGGAAGCCGCGGCGGCTGACGCCGCCGGTGAAGAGGGGGTCGTTCCGGTCGTCGCGCTCTTCGGTCATGACTCCTCCCGTGGCCCGCGCGCCGGGCCATCGGGCATGTTACGACGCGACGACGGCCCCTGACGCGGCGCGGAAGATGCGACCGTCTCTCCGCTTCAGGCGGCCCCGTTCCCCCGTTCGAGCGCGTCCTTCATCGCGGCGGCGACGGCCTCGGCCTCCTCGCCGAGGACGAGGTGCGCGACGCCGCCCGAGGCGCGGAGGACGCCGGCGACGCCGGCGGCGACGAGAGCCGGCTCGTCGAGGAGCGCCGGGTCGCCGAGGACGACGCGGACCCGCGTCCGCGCGCAGGGCTCGGCCTTCCTCACGTTCGACGGGCCGCCGAGCGCGGAGAGGATCGGAGCCGCGAGGGCGCGCGTCTCGGGCGTCGCCTGCGGCCCGGACGGGGCGCG
>JBDIBE010000132.1:0-8288 GCA_039812785.1 Thermoanaerobaculia bacterium
CGACCGCCTCCTCGCCCACGTCGCCTCGCTGCCGGAGCAGCCGGCGGCCGACGTGGCGGGGGGCGCCGAACTCGCGCGCGCCCTCTTCGAGCCCGTCGCCCCCGAGGGGCCGGCCCCGGCCGCGGAGCTCCTCGACCTCCTCTTCGACCGCGCCGTCCCGAAGAGCTTCAACACGGCCGGGCCGGGCTACCTCGCCTACATCCCCGGCGGCGGGCTCGTGACCTCGGCGCTCGCCGACCTCCTCTCGGGCGTCACGAACCGCTACGTCGGCGTCTGGCAGGCCGCGCCCGGGCTCGTCCAGCTCGAGACGAACGTCGTCCGGTGGCTCTGCGGGATCGTCGGCCTCCCCGAGGGGAGCGGCGGATACCTCGCGACGGGCGGTTCCCTCGCCTCGTTCACCGCCGTCGTCGCCGCGCGGCGCGACCGGCTTCCCCCCGACTTCCTGAAGGGGACGCTCTACGTCTCCGAGCAGACGCACCACGCCGTGACGAAGGCCGCCGCGCTCGCCGGCTTCCCGGCGGAGAACGTGAGGGCGATCCCCTCGGACGCGCTCTTCCGCATCCGCCTCGACCTCCTCGCGGAGCGCGTCGCGGAGGACCGCGCCGCGGGCTTCACGCCGTTTTTCGCCTGCGGCAACGCCGGGACGACGAACACGGGCGCCGTCGACGACCTTTCCGGTCTCGCCGACCTCTGCGCGCGCGAGCGGCTGTGGTTCCACGTCGACGCGGCCTACGGCGGCTTCTTCATGCTGACGGCGCGGGGGCGGCGTGCGATGGCGGGGATCGAACGGGCCGACTCGGTCGTCCTCGACCCGCACAAGGGGCTCTTCCTCCCGTACGGCACCGGGGCGCTCCTCGTCCGCGAGGCCGACGTGCTGCGCCGCGCGCACGCCTCCGACGCGGCCTACCTCCCGCACATGCAGGAGGACCCGGGCTTCGTCGACTGGTGCGAGGTCTCGCCCGAGCTCTCGCGCGCCTTCCGCGGGCTCCGCGTCTGGCTCCCCGTGAAGCTCCACGGCCTCGCCGCCTTCCGCGCCGCGCTCGGCGAGCAGCTCGACCTCGCGCACCACGCCACGGAGGAGCTCAGGACGATGCCGGGGATCGAGATCGTCGCCGAGCCCCAGCTCTCGATCGTCGCGTTCCGGCTCGCCGCGCCGGGGCTCGACGCGGAGGATCTGAACCGGCTCAACCGCGACCTCCTCGCGCGCGTCAACGCGCGGCAGAGGGTGCACCTCTCGGGGACGACCGTCGGCGGCGCCTTCCTCCTGCGCGTCTGCGTCCTCTCGTTCCGGACGCACCGCGACCGGCTCGACGAGGGGCTCGACGACCTCCGGGCCGCGGCGGCCGAGCTTCAGGTCGCGCGCGCAGAATAGAAAATCAAGACCTGACCCCGAGAGGGGTGACCCCGATCTCGGCGCGGCCGATGACCTGGCCGTGGGCGGTCTCGACCTGGAGGCGGACGACCTGGCCGGGGCGGAGGGCGGGAAGGGTCGCCCCGGAGCGGGAGCGGAAGCCGAGGCCGCGGCCGCCGGTGATCTCGATGAGGCGGCTCTCGGCGACGACCTCGCCGTCGACGCTCCAGACGTGGCGGACGCCCTCCGTCAGGCCGGCCGGGGCGAGGACGGCGGCGACGGCGATGAGGCGGGCCGGCGCCCCCGCGCGGAGCGCGGGAAGGGGAGCGGCGACGTCGCGGCCGTTCGCAGCGAGCGACGTCCCGAAGCGGACGGAGACGAGGCGGAGCGGCGCGGGCGGGACGGCGGGGCGGCCGAGGGTGACGAGGGCGAGGAAGAAGAGGGCGACGAGCGCCGTCCGGAGGACGGCGAAGACGGGGCGGACCTCCGCGCGCGTCACGACGAAGGAGACGAAGACGGCGGTCGCGAGGAGGCCGCTCGCCGCGAGGTTCGCGACGCCCCCGACGCGCCAGACCATCGGGAGCGTGACGTTCGCGGTCGCGAAGGCGAGGAACGCGAGGAAGAGGCCGAGGAGCGGCTTCTTCCTCGTGAGGACCTCGTCGTAGACGACGTCGATCGTCGCCGCGAGCGCGGCGAGCGCCAGGAGCGCCATGAAGACGGCCTGGCTCGAGCGGTAGGTCGCGCTCCGGTGGTAGAGCGGGAGGAGGAAGAAGGAGAGCCCCTGCAGGAGCCACTTCTGGCCCCAGAGGACGAGCCGCCGTGCGGCCCCCTTGCGTCCCTCGGGGATCCGCGTCCCCGCGAGGAGCGCCGGGAGGGCGAGGCTCGTGAGCCAGACCGCCCCGACGGAGACGAGGCCCCAACGGAGGAGGCCGGGCCGGTCCTTCCCGACGGCGACGAAGACGACGCCCCACCCGAGCGCCCAGACGCTGTGGAGCGTCCAGAAGAGCCGCTCGTGCCGCTCCGCGAGGCGCCTCAGCGCCCCGAGGCGCTCCTGGATCGCCGCGAGTCCCTCGCGCACGCCGACCCCTCCTCCGCCGCGGCCGCCCGCGGGACGGGACAGGATACCCGGAGCGCTAGGCCCCGCGGCTCCCGCGCAGCTTCTCGAGGGCGACGAGGCGCTCGATCGCGTCGAGCTCGAGGTCGTCCTTGCCGAGCTCGCGCAGGCGCGACCACTCGCGGCGGAGCTCGCGGGAAAGCGCCTCGGGGAGCGAGCGGAGCCACCCCTCGATCCGGAGGTCGACGAACTCCCTCTTCTCCTCGAGCGTCAGCTCGCGGGCGAGGAGGAGGCGGGTGGCGTCCTCGGCGTCGACGAGCCCCTGGAGGACCGGCCAGCGGTCGCCCGGGCGCTCGGCGCAGAGCGCGGAGAAGGCGGCGCTCGAGGTCTCGCGGATCAGCTCCTCCTCGCGCGTCGTCCGGCTCTCGTGCTCCTTCGTCTCGTCCCAGCTCTCCGAGTCCTCGGCGAGCCAGCGGAGATACTCCATCGCGAAGAGGCAGGTCGGGGCGACGAGGTCCTCGCGCGTCCGCGCGTCGACCCAGAGGGCCGCCGCGGCGCGGAGGCACCGCCGGGCGGTCGTCTCGGCGAGCTTCCTGCCGAAGACGAGCGCCGCGGCCTCCTTCACGAAGTAGGGGAGCTCGCTCGCGACGATCTCGCGGTAGCCGGGCACCTGCCTCTCGAGGAGGACGGCCGCGCGGCGGTCGAGGACGGCGAGGTCGCTCGTCACGGCGGGGAGGCCGAGCGTCGTGCAGCCGAGGTTGTAGACGATGGCGCGCGGGAGCGTGACCCCCTCGGGCCAGGCGTCGCGGAGGTCGCGGTTGTCGGGGAGCGTCGTCCCGCCGCCCCACTCCTCGGGGTACGTCGGGATCGAGCGCCCGTAGTTGACCGAGCCGGTCGCCCGGATCCTCACGCGCGTCTGCGGCACGAGCCCGCCGAACGGCGCGAGGAGCGGCGCGATGCGGAGGAGGGTCTCGGTGTGCGCCTTCACGCCCGTCTCGAGGAGCTTCCGGAGGGCGTCGTGGTCGGAGGCGGAGACGTGCGGCGCGGGGGCCGGGTCGGCGACGGCGGCGCGGAAGGCGGAGGCGAGCCGCTCGGCGGCGGCCGGGTCGTCGGCGCGGATCCCCTGCATCGTGACGCCGTCGGCCCGCGAGAACTGCCGGACGACGCCCGGGTGGTCGGGGTCGAAGCCGCCGCGGAAGCCGGCCCGCCCGGCGCCGATGAGGAACGTGACGCGCGGCGCCGGCTCGCCCGCCTTCCTCGCGAGGGCGGCGAGGACCTTCTCGGCCTCCTCGCGCCCGGAGAGCGCGAGGGTGACGGCCGCGTCGGTCGCAATCTTGCCGCTCTGCTCGGCGGTGTCGGACATCGCGACGAAGACGCGGACGATCGCCTCGTCGCGGTCCTCGCGGGTCCGGAAGACCGCGGCCGTCGGGACGTCGGGGAGGGAGCGCCCGCGCTCGAGCGCGACGTAGAACGCCTCGAGGAACTCGGGGAGGCGCGCGAGGGCGCCGACGTTCTCGCAGAGCGGGACGAGGCGGACGCGCTCGAGCTTCGCGATCATCTCCGCCCGGCGGGCCTCCGGGATCCGAGCGCGGAGGAAGGCGTCGCCGTGCGCGTCGTCGGCGAAGAGCGCGGCGATCGCGGCGCGGTAGAGCGTCCCGATCTTCACGACGGCGCCGATCTCGGCGCCCGAGTTCACCTGCGGGACGGTCAGCTCGGGGAGCGCGTTCTGCGACGGCGTCACCCCGAGCTTCTCGCAGGCGAGGTGGAAGAGGGCGTTGGCCCGCGCGACGGAGGCGAGGATCCGGACGATCTTCTCCTCGTCCTGCTCGATGAACGGGTTCGGGATCCGGAAGAGGAGGTGGCGGTCCTCGCCCGGCACCACGCCGTGGCGCAGGAGGGTGAGGACGACCTTCTCGGGCAGGTCGAGCCACTCGGGGCTGATCTGGCGCCCCTCGAAGTCGAGGAGGACCTCGCTGCACGGGCCGAGGAGGTCGGCGACCGTCTCCTCGTACTCGAGGCGGGCGTCGACGAGCGGGTTCCACTCGAGGTGCTTGAGCGCGAGCTTCGCGCGGCCGGGGCCGGCGGGCGCGGCCCGGAGGGCGCGGTCGAGCTGCTCGGCGCGGTGGGTCGTCGAGTCGGGGTGCTTCGTCCCGGTGAGGCGGAGATCCTCGTGGCGCGGGGCCTTCAGGAACTCCTTGCGCGCTTTCGCGAACGCCTTCGGGTCGAGGCCGTCGAGCGCCTCGTAGCCCGAGGTCGTGCAGGCGGCCTCCCAGACGGCCGCGAGGGGCGACGCGGGAGGCGGGGCCGGGGCGCTCGAGCCGAGCTTCCCCTGCGCCTCGATCCGCGCCTTCACGCGGTCGATGAAGACGGTCAGCTCCTTGACGTCCTTCGAGCCGTAGGAGAGCCGCTGCCACGTCCCGTAGCGCGCGGCGTCCGAGCCGGCGAAGGCGATGAACGGGATCCCGCCGACCCCGCCCGAGAGGAGGAGCTCGAAGGCGTCGACCGAGTCCTTCACGACGGCCTTCTCGGTCACGCCGTTCCGGAGCCGGTCGAACGGCTCGCCGACGAGGCCGGGGAAGGCGAGCGGGGCGTAGAAGGTCCCGCCGAAGTCGGTCCTCGTGACGCCGAGCGGGGCGAGGTCGTCGGCGGCCTTCACCATGTAGTCGCGCCGCTCGCGCATGTAGGGCGAGGGGCGCCGGAGCGCCGCGAGCGGGCTCTGGAGCGCGGCGAGCGCCCAGTCCTGGGCGAGCGTCGAGGGGGTGGCGACGAGCCAGGCGGAGAGGTTCGCGAGGATCTCGCGGGCGCGGATGCCGTTCGCGCGGATCTGGTCGGAGATCACCATCCAGCAGGCGCGCGCGCCGGTCGAGGCCCCGAACATGTCCATCTTCGAGAGGCCCGAGAGCGAGACGACCCAGTCGCGCCACTCGGGGTCGGCGAAGGCGGGGTTCACGAACCAGCCGACGTAGTCGAGCCGCTGGTAGACCGAGTCGTAGAGGACGTAGCAGCGGTGCTTCACCGCCACGCGCACGATCGCCTCGACGAGCTCGCGCGGGTAGACGCGTCCGGTCGGGTTGTGCGGGTTGTTGAGGATGACGGACGAGATCCCGCCCTTCGCGAGGAGGCGGTCGAGGTCCTTCGGGTCGGGGAGGAAGTCGGGGGGCGTCGTCGGGAGCTCGACGAGCTTCTTGCCGGCGCGCTCGACGTACCAGTCGTACTCCCAGCTCGGCCGCGGGACGACGACGCCGGAGCCGTCGGCCCCGAGGACCTCGAGGACCATCGCGAGGCCCGAGCGCGTCCCCGGAGTGAAGAGGACCTCGTCGGGGAGGAAGCGGACCTGGGAGGAGGGGTAGTCGAGGAGGCCGTCACGGTTGAAGAAGTCGACGACCTCGCCGCGGACGTCCATCCGCCCGACGGCCGGCCCGTAGCTGTGGACGGTGTTCCGGGTGATCCGCTGGGCCGCCCTCACGACCTCCGGGTGGGGCGCGAAGTCGGCGTTCTTGTAGTCGCCCTGGGTCAGGTCGAGGGCGCCTTCCTGCTGGACCCGGCGGGAGAAGAGGCGGACGAAGGGCTCGGGGGTCGCGAGGGCGCGACGCGAGAGACCGCCGGCGGGCGGGGCCTGCCGTTCGGGGGTCGTGTCGGGTCTTTCGGTCTTCACGGTCTGGCCCTCCCTGTGCTCCTCATCGCCCGGGGCCGGTCCCCGGGATCCTCGTCCTCGACGCTGCGGTGCGGCGTGAGTGTGCACCAGACCGGCCCCCGGAATCGAGCCGGCGCCCTCAGTGGATCGACGCGGCGGCCGCGCCCCCCTTCCCGCGCCGGAAGAGGACGAGGAGCGGGATGCAGACGACGAAGAACGTCCCGACGATCCGGAAGGCGTCCATGAACGTGAGGAGGGCGACCTGCCTCGAGAGGGTCCCCTCGAGGGCGCCGAGCGCCTTCCGCTGCGCCTCGAGGGGGACGATGCCGCGCGAGACGAAGCCGGCGGTCACCTGCTTCATCCAGGAGGCGGCGGCGGGGTCGTACGGCGAGAGGCCGCGGAGGAGCGAGGTGCGGTTCGCCCAAGACTGCCGGTCGATGTAGGTCGCCACGAGGGCGATCCCGAAGGAGCCTCCGAGCTGCCGCATCATGTTCGTCAGCCCCGTCCCCTGCGCGATGTCGGGCCCCTTCAGGTTCGAGAGGGCGACGGTCGTGAGCGGGACGAAGAGGAAGCTCAGGCCGATTCCCCGGAGGACGAGCGGCCAGAAGAAGTCCTCGCGCGAGGAGCCGAGCGTCGAGGACGAGAGCATCAGGCAGAACACGAAGAAGAGGACGAAGCCGGCCGCGTTGAGGACCTGGGGCGGGAAGCCGCGCTGCAGGAGCTTGCCGACGATCGGCATCATGAACGCCGTCGCGAGCCCGCCGGGCAGGAGGATCAGTCCCGTCTGCGTCGCCGTGAAGCCGAGGATGCTCTGCGCGAAGACCGGGAAGATGAAGACCGACGAGTAGAGCCCGAACCCGAGGATGAAGGTGAAGACGGTCCCGAGGGCGAGCGACCGGTCCTTCAGGACCTTCAGGTCGACGACGGGGTGCGGGGCCCGGAGCTCGTGCCAGACGAAGACCGGCAGGACGATCGCCGAGATCGCCGTGAGGACGGTGATGTAGGGCGTCGAGAACCAGTCCTCGTGGTCGCCTCGCTCGAGGACGACCTGGAGGCATCCGACGCCGACGGCGAGGAGGGCGATCCCCCAGCCGTCCACGGCGGCCCGCTTCCTCGCGTGGGCCGAGTCGCGGATGTAGATCAGCGCGAGCGTCGCGGCGGCGATGCCGATCGGGAGGTTGACGTAGAAGATCCAGGGCCACGAGAGGTTGTCGGTGATGACCCCGCCGAGCGTCGGCCCGATCGTCGGCCCGATGACGACGCCGAGGCCGAAGAGGGCGGTGGCGAGGCCGAGCTCCTTCGGCGGGAACGTCTCGACGAGGATCGCCTGCGAGGTCGAGAGGAGCCCGCCGCCGCCGGCTCCCTGGATGAAGCGGAAGAGGACGAGCTCCCAGATGCTCGTCGCCTGGCCGCAGAGCATCGAGGCGACGGTGAAGAGGACGATCGAGCCGATGAAGTAGCGCCTCCGGCCGAAGAGCGACGAGAGCCAGCCCGTCATCGGGAGGACGATGACGTTCGCGACGACGTAGGCGACGACGACCCACGCCGCGTCCTCGAGCGTCGCCCCGAGGTTCCCCATCATGTCGGGGAGCGCGACGTTGACGATCGACGTGTCGATCAGCTCGATCACCGAGGCCGTGATGACGGTCAGGGTGATGAGCCACTTGCGGAGCGGGTTCGTCTCGACCATCGCCGCGGGCTCAGTCGAGCGCGACCGTCGCGACGACGCTCATGCCGGCGCG
This sequence comes from Thermoanaerobaculia bacterium, assembly GCA_039812785.1. Taxonomy (GTDB): domain Bacteria; phylum Acidobacteriota; class Thermoanaerobaculia; order UBA5066; family UBA5066; genus UBA5066. The sequence continues at coordinate 7,782 of JBDIBE010000132.1, forward strand.
GAGCGGCCGCTCGCGGTCCGGCGCGCCGTCGAGGACGATCTTCACCGGGACGCGCTGGACGACCTTCACGAAGTTCCCGGTCGCGTTGTCGGGCGGGAGGAGGGCGAACTTCGCCCCCGTCGCCCCCGAGAGGGAGTCGACGCGCCCGCGGAAGACGCGGCCGGGGTAGGCGTCGACCTCGAGGTCGACCTGCTGCCCGGCGTGGAGCTCCCCGAGCTGCGTCTCCTTGAAATTCGCGACGACCCAGGGCTGCCCGTCGTCGACGATCGCGAGGAGCGGCTGGCCCGCCTGGACGAGCTGGCCCGGCTCGACGTTCTTCCTCCCGACGACGCCCGTCGCGGGGGAGACGACCGTCACCCACGAGAGCTGCAGGTCCGACTCCGCGAGCGCGGCCTTCTTCTGTCCCACCTGCGTGGCCGCGGCGGCGACCTGCCGCTCGGCCGTCGCGACCTGCCGCTCGGCGACCGCGACCTGCGCCTCGGCGGACGCGGCCTGCGCGACGGCGGC